>CAZCKG010000042.1:5313-12944 GCA_964498825.1 uncultured Methanosarcinales archaeon | reverse complement strand
CTCCTCTACAGTTAGGCTCCTCTACAGTTAGGCTCCTCTACAGTTAGGCTCCTCTACAGTTAGGCTCCTCTCTGGAAACTAAAAGTTAAGCTCTGAAAGTAATGAAAAGTATCTTTTGATCTAAGGAAGTTAATATTCTTTTGAAATAAAAAATAGATTATGAAGAAAAAGAAACTTTTCAGAGCTTTTTCTTCAATATGAAATATTCTATAAGGATCATCAACAAAGGCAGGGAAATAGCCATTAGAATTTTCGCTTTTCCCATTGGTTTTGTTGTCCTTCTGCCCTCATTTCCTACGCCTTTATCCAAAATCGATTTTCCTTCATCCTCCAGGCCTTTCAGAGTTCCCTTGATTGATTTTCCTGTTAGGGTTTTATTTCCTTCTATATTTTCTTCAATGTCATTATATCCGGTTATTGCAAATGGAGAAAATCCAGGACTTTCTGCCTTGAAATAAAGATATTTATTGTCTTCTCCTGAAAGACTGGTTGTAAGTTCATTCCATTTCTTGTCACTGTACCTGTTCAGGATGATTGAAGATTTGTTAATACTTTTATCCTGCATCCAGGATTTTTCAACTCTGAAATTTATGACTGCGTTTTCGAGATTGTCTTCATCGCTTCCATACCCTCCGTTACCAACCCATATATTGAGGTAGCTATAGATCTCGCCTTCAGGTGCATCTGGAGTGAGGGTGGATTTATTTTTCAGCATTTCAACAATAGTTGTTGTCTTGCCAACAGTCTTCTTTGAATCAAAGCTCAAACTTATAATAGCAGTAGCGTTATTTATGAACTCAAACTTTACAAATTTTCCACTGGTAATGAAAACCTGGGAAAGTTCCTTTACTTTCACATTCGATGCGGGCTCCGGAGAACCGCCGCCAGCGCCGCCGCCAGAGCTTGATTTTGATTTTGAGCTGGAACCTGAACCTGAGCCTGAACCTGAATCTGAATCTGAACCTGAACTCCCGCCTGAAGAGGTTTTAGCCACATTCACAATTTTTGTGAATTCATTGTTTGTTTCGTCTTTTTCACGTATCACTGCTCCGGAATCCACTGTAAGTTTTACTTCGATTTGCCCCTCTACTGTAGGAGTCCAGAAAAACGTGCTCGTTGACGTCCCACCTGTAGAAAGGGCAGGTACCGTTATTTGCCCGCTGGAAGTCTCATTGATTCCATTGATGTTATATTTGAGCTCGCATCTCGATGAGTTCCCAGGTCCATTATTCTTTACTGTTACTGTGAAAGTAATGTTTTCTCCGGGTTCCGGAGCTTCCGGATTTACAGAAAGAGATTCTATAGTCAGATCCGGAGGCATGGCCAGGATGTTTACTATTTTTGTATATCCGTTATTCGTTTCATCACTTTCATATACGGCTGTTCCGGAGTCAACAAGTCCCCTTACTTCCATCTGGCCTTCTTTGTTTGGGGTCAAGGAAAATGCAACAGAAGCACCTTCTCCTGCGGAAAGGGGTCGAACATAAATATCCTCCTGCCCTGCAGCTCCGTTAATGTAATATCTCGCCATAACGGCTTCTGAGGAGGCTGTACCCTGGTTTTTTACCTTCAGGGTAATATTTAAGAGATTACCTACTTGGGGGGCAGATGATCCCGAAACAATGTCTTCAATTATCAGGTCTGGGAGAGGATTTTCTGGGAGAAGATTTTCTATTACCGTTAATATGGCTGTTCTCTGGTTATTTTCGTCATTGCTTTCTTCTACCAGATATTCTTCATCGACCTTTGCGGCCATCTCCAAAGTACCCTCAGTTTCTGGCTCCCATGATAATGATATTTGTCTATTCTGCCCGGCTTCTATTTCAGGAACTTCGCTTTTTCCTATATAGCTTCCATCACTATAATAAGCTACATCAGTTACCCCTGAGCTTGCTGTTCCTTGATTTTTTACTGTTGCTGTAATAGTTACCGTTTGTCCAGGTTCTGGATTCACTGGATCAAAAGAAAGATCTTCAATTATCAGATCTGGAAGTTCATTAACAGTTGAATTATTTCCTGTATCATTTTCATCTGCGGCAGTTATAATTTCGGGCATTAGTCCTGGGATGATTAAAACTATTAATAATATCGAGATCAAAGAATTGTAAAAACCTGTTTTCATTTTCATCGGCTTTGCCCCCACCTTTGTAAACAAAAATGTCTTATACTGATTGTTTGATAATATTTCGTGGATAATAGAAGTAAAGTTTCTGATCTTTAATTCTGAACATACCTTATTATAAAATTGTTTATTAAGACATTTATATATTGCCCCGGTATAATCCTTGTGCAATTTTGGAGTAAAACTTTAATCGTTTACTATTTTTAGTTTAGTTTTCCAGTTTATACAATTTTTTTAAGCTTACAATGTAAAAGTGAATTTTCCCAGCCATTATATATCTTTTGTTATTTTTTCCAATCACAATCATAATAGGATATAATTTTGTAAGGTTTCTTAATAAATGGGCAGCGTACAATAAAAAGGCAAAGAAAAAAAGGGCAAAAAGAAAACTAAATAAAGGCTGTATGTAGAGAAGTGAAATAAATAGAGCAATAAACGTAAAGTCTTTAAGAATTAGGACTTACGCAGTTGAACTGAATAATCAACTGCGTTAAGCTTTCAACTGTATAAAACCCAGTTTGAATAGCAAAGTCTATTGGCCTTGATTTTGAACCTCAACTGCGTAAGTCCTAAAGAATAAAGAGTAAAAATAAAGAAGAATTAAGCAATCAGATATTTTTTATCTCTAATCTGGGCTCTGCTATCTACCCCAAGTATTCCGCCAATTTCTACCCCTTCACTGCCTACCTCAGCAAGCCGGGAGTAGATTTCTGATCTTGAGATGTATTTTTCAGTCCTTGTTCCATCAGCATCTTCCATTTTAATGGTTATCTCTTCTTTATTGTGTCCTTTTGCAAGGCATTCCTGAACGATTACCCCGTATTGTTCGGCAATAACTTTCAAGCAGTCAAAAATCTGGTTTGTGGAAACTGCATCTTCTTCGTCAAGCAGAACTTTTAAAAGATCATAGGTACGGATATTTGTCCTCAAGTAAGCCTGGATTCTTTCCGGAACTTCTGCCAGTTTTTCCATATCCACAAAACCTCTGAGTTCTTTATCTGCAGTGATTTCCTTATTGTCTTCATATATGAAATATCTTAATTCTCCGCCTTCGATCCTGTATTTTCGGTTTGCTTTTTTGTTTTCAAGGGTTAGGCGGAAGTTTTTATCACTATCATACGCCAGAAAAGTCACAATAAAGTCAGATAGATCCTGCATTTTTATTTTCTCTTCTTTTCGAAGAATGCCTGCCCTGGTCCAGCCCGGCAGGCTTAAATTCCCAAGCAGCTTTTCTACTGTCAGGGACTCTTCTAAGAACTCGAGCTTATAATAATACTGGAGGCCTGAGACCGAACCCTCTATCTCTCCTGAAATGCCGTTTATGCTGCTGGAAAGCTCAAATCTCTTTTCGGCTCCATAAACTCCTGAGATTAAAAATCTGCTAAGCACTTCCAGGATTTTGCTTTCAAATTTTTTGTATTCATGGGCGTTTCCATTTTCAATTTTTTTGTGCTCTGTTTCGAGGACCTCTCTTTTTTTCTCAAGATTCTCACTGCAAATCTGGAGGAGCTTATTTGCACAGGGTATGACATCTTCAGTGTCCACTTCATCCACTAATCTTTTGAGTAGTAAGCCTAGTTTCTCTTCAAAAATGTTCATTCCATTTATTCTGCTGTTTAATTCGTGGAGCGCTTCTTTATGTTTGCACTTTATTTCTATTATGGAGTTCTCCAGAGGGATTACTTTGGAAGTCATATCTAAAAATATTTTCAGATCCTCAATGAAATCTCGTTGCACAGGCAGTTCTGTGGAGTCCTGGTAAATATATTTCATGAAAGCACCCTGAATAGCTAAACAACCCTTCAAATATTCTATGACCTATAGCTATATAATATTTTATCCAAGATCTTGCCCTATTTTTAAGCGATGTCTCTCTTTTCTTATGTGAGTTATCCCCCCTCATGTTTCCCAGGATAACCACAAAAGGTCCAGAAACTTCTATTTTTATAGCAGAATCTTTCGGACAGGGTCCAGAATTTCATTTATATATTTTGCAGCTGAATTTTTAAGGTCCATTGGATGAACGTTTTCTGCTACAAAAGCACTTTCCATTTCAGAATAACTTGCATATGTCAGGTTTCCACCAAACTTTTCAGGTCTCTCTATGACAACTGTTTCATATCTGGGGAAAATGTGATAGCGGAAAAGAGCAAGAATAGGGTTTTCTTCTACATCTCCGATTTTACAGAAGGCTTTCTTAAACTTTCTGTATATTTCTTCTTCAGTGTCGTCTACTGAGATGAAATTATCTTTTGAAGAAGCCATCTTGGTTCCGTCCAGGCCAAGAAGAATCGGGGTGTGAATGCAGATAGGCGTTTGGAACCCTAAATTTTTTAAATTTTCACGGGCAAGCATATGGATTTTCCTCTGATCAATACCTCCAACCGCAACATCAACTTCTAGCATGGCAATGTCAACAGCCTGCATCAGAGGGTATACCATCTGGGAGACCATTGGGTCATCCATAGCACGCCCAACTTCATCCATGCTCCTGCGTGCCCTGTTAAGAGTTACTGCCCCCGAAAGTTTGAGGACATTTAACATGTACTCGTTTCCTAGCTGAAAATCCGATCCATACACAAAATTAGTTTCTTCTTCATCAAGCCCGAGTGCAATAAAGCATTTTCTGTTATAATCTGCTATTTTTCGTACTTCTTCAAGTGTGCCTTTTCTGTTCAGATAAGCATGTATATCTGCAAGTAAGACAGTAATTTTAAATCCGGCCTTTTGCAGATCAATTAGTTTGTTTACTGTCAGGACATGCCCCATATGGATTTTTCCGCTAGGCTCGTATCCTACATAGGCACGGGGAGCTTCCTTTTTATTAAGAAGTTCTTCAAGTTCATTTTCAGTTACAATTTCCTGAACATTTCTTTTTATAAGTTCGAGTCTGTCCATTGCCTCTACAATCCTTATCTTTATTTTCTTATTCTCAAAAACTTAGTTTCTATTAATAAGTTTCTCTAAAAATACCATTCCTTCTTTTGATTTAAAATTGGGAACTTCCCAGTTCTGGGTGACTTTTCTACGCAGAGATTTTGTTTCCTTACTAAGAATGGGGTTAAAGCCAGAAATTTCATATTCTTCTTTAGAAATAATAATTCCTCTCCTCTGCCAGGCAGGGAGGGTGGCAAGATTAGTTCCTCTTTCAAAAAGCATTTCGTGAATTTCCCATTCCTTTTTCCCTTTCAGATATTTTGCAGCCTCATCTTTGTCTATTCCTTCATTTCTAAGGGTATAATACCCCCAGGCTGCTACAAAATTGCGCCAGGCTTCAAGCTGTCTCCACTGAAAATAAGCAAAAATTTCTTCTTTTTGAAGGGCAACTATTCTAGAATCAAAAGCCACAGGTTCTTCAAGCTTTAAATTTATTGTAAGGGAACTTCCCAGAAAGCTTGCTACGATGGAGTCGATTTTTTCCACCCTTCCTTCAAATGGAAGCTCCATGAATAAAAAACTGATTTCATCCGAAAAAGTATAGGCAGAGAGGGGACTTAAACCGCTTTTTTTAATTAAAAGTTCGGCAGTATCCGCCATTGCCCTGGCGAAGGTTTGATCATAGGGTTTTTTAAAGCCCAGTCCCGAAAGCGTATTTTTAAAATTCCTGCCGTCAGCGCGCACAATCACAGGAGGGATACAGCGCATTTCAGCATAGATTTCCCGGCTTTTCATAAACCTTTCGAAATTTGTCAGTCTTCCTTCTGCTTCTTGTATCTCTGAACAATATCTCTAACTATGATGATATCTGCTGCTGTTATAACCCACCTGTAAGGAATAATTATGCCTCTGGTGTTCAGATCAAATAGTTCCCTGTTAATCTCCGAAACAGCAAGTCCGGTGATCTTCTGTTCTTCTATATCAATTACGAGATCCTGTAGCTTTCCAACATAGACACCATTATTTGTGTATATGTTTAAACCAAAGAGTGATGTAATTTCTGCGCGCATCATATCCCTGCTTTGTAAATTAATTTAAATCTTTCTCCTAACCTTATAGGAAAAACATACTTATATATCTTACAGTTTTACTGGCTTATGATTACTAATTTTCTGTCGTTATTTGGGCAAACTTGGATTTAACTCTTTATTATAATAACAATTCTTATTTAAGTTAACGAAAGAAATGAAGACATTTAGACATTTAAATCCTTTTTCCAATATTGGGTGAAAAGAAATAGTTTTAGTTGCGTTAAGTCGTTCTTGAAGATTCGATCAGAGAGGTAACTTTTGTTTATTGCCTTTGCCGTTAAGTATTATACGTGGTTACATGCTCTTATTGTGAACCGGGTCACTATTATATCATGAACTGAAAGCTAATATCTTTTTATAATTTTTGGCTCATAGGTAAATTTCTAAATTACCTATAAGCAGAATTTTTTAACCTTTTATGCGACCTTTTTTTACTTTCATTTACTTATTTTTACGTTAGACTAACTTTGTTTTATTTATCTGCATCAATTTATTTTACTAGTTTTACTTATTTTTTATCAAATTCACTCAAATTATTTTCTTCTTTTTGCACCGAGTTTATTTCTATTACTTATATTTCCAGCCCTGATATTACTGTTCTGATATTTTCGGCTGATTTCCTCAAGATTTCATGTTGATTCCCATCAAGTTTGAGTTCAAGAATTTCTTCAACTCCGGATGCTCCGAGTTTCACTGGTACGCCAAAATAAATCCCTTCCTGCCCATACTGTCCTTCCAGATAAGCGCAAGCCGGAAGAACTCTTTTTGTGTCTTTAATTATGGCCTCTGCCATAGATACTATAGCTGAAGAGGGAGCATAAAATGCACTTCCCTGTTTAAGAAGCTCAACAATTTCGGCTCCTCCGTTTATTGTTCTTTCTACCAGCCTGGAAATTTTATCCTTTGGAAGCAAGTCTGTAAGTGGAATCCCTGATACTGTCGTATACTGGGGGAGGGGTACCATAAGATCACCGTGTCCACCTATTACCATTGCCTGTACGTCCTTTTTCGAACATTTAAGCTCTTCTGCAATAAAGCTAGAAAAACGGCCTGCATCCAGAACCCCGCTCATTCCGAATACCCTTTTTGTCTCAAATCCTGTTGACTTCATAGCTACATGGGTTATGATGTCGAGTGGGTTTGTAACAGTAATTACTATAGACTTCGGAGCATATTTTGCAATATTTTTGGAAATTTCTATTATTATTTTAGAGTTTGTTTTGATCAGGTCTTCCCGACTCATTCCGGGTTTCCTGGCAATTCCGGCCGTAATAATTACGAGATCAGAATCTGCGATATCTGCGTAGTTATTAGTGCCCAGTATTGGGGTATCATACCCCTTTATCGCTCCTGCCTGCATCAGATCAAGAGCTTTTCCTTGAGGCATTCCTTCTACAACATCAGTCATGACAATTTCGCCAAGTTCAAGTTCAGCTAGCCGCTGGACTGTAGTTGCTCCCACATTTCCTGCACCAATAACAGAAATTTTAGCCATTACTTGCACTCCTGTATCATACAATTATTCAGAATAGTTCCTTATC
>CAZCKG010000042.1:0-5213 GCA_964498825.1 uncultured Methanosarcinales archaeon | reverse complement strand
TTTATTCTTACTTTGTTTATTATTACTGGTAAACTATTATTTGAATATTTATTTTTTGTTGTTTCATCCTAAAATTTTTCATCCTATTTTTCCAGAGACGCTATTTTTTTCGAATACTTTCAGTTCTCATGCAGTATTTTTATTAGACATTACTCTCAATTAGGCAGAGAAATATGCTGGATCAGGGAAAACATGCTGAATAATACATATATTCATATTCCGGGTATAGGAAAGAATCTCGAGCAGAAAATCTGGGCTCAGGGAATACATACATGGGAAGAGTTCCTTGAGATGAAAGAGAGAATTCAAATCCCTTCTGCCCGGAAAGTCAGAATTTGCGAAGGAATTGGGGAATCCTCTGAGCGTCTGGCCTCGAAAGATTACTCTTTTTTTTCGCAATGTCTCCCTTCTACGGAACACTGGAGAGCTTATTCTGTATTTTCCGACTCTGTCGCGTTTGTTGATATCGAGACAACGGGCCTTTCTCAACATCGAGATAAAATTACCATTATTGGGATTTATGATGGAAAAAAACCAAAAACATATGTAAGAGGTATAAATCTCGATGACGCCGTTGAAGAGTTTTCGAAATACGGGCTGCTTGTTTCTTTCAACGGTGCTCGTTTTGATCTTCCCTTCATAAAGTCCGAATTTCCTGATATTAAATTTAATCAACTCCATATTGACCTGATGTATCCGTTACGAAGAATAGGATACAGTGGAGGTCTCAAAAACATTGAGAAACTACTCGGAATCTCCAGAAGTGAAGATACTGAAGGTATAACTGGGTTTGATGCTGTCAGGCTCTGGAAAAAATATGAGAGAGGGGATCAGGAAGCTCTGAACCTACTTGTTAAATATAATGAAGAGGATATTGTAAATCTGAAGACTATTATAGAGCTTACTTACCCTAAAATGGTTGAAAAGGCTCTAGAGATCTGAAGGCTAGAATCTTTTCAAGATCTGAAATTAATATAAGACAAAGATCTCAGGCAGTAGGTATATATTTTCCATTAATACTT
The DNA here is from genome assembly GCA_964498825.1 of uncultured Methanosarcinales archaeon. Lineage (GTDB taxonomy): Archaea > Halobacteriota > Methanosarcinia > Methanosarcinales > Methanosarcinaceae > Methanosarcina. The sequence goes on along the minus strand of CAZCKG010000042.1, from coordinate 4,191 downwards.
ATACCTTATACTGATGGTCTTAGATTCTGTCTCATAGTAGATACTGGCCTTTTGATAGACTCTGTCTCATGGTACATACCAGCCCTTTGAAAAATGTTGTCAACCGTTTAAAATTATCTGTACGCTTATCAGGAAAGGGGAATTCAATGGAATTAACACAGAAGTTTGGGGACAAAACCACTGTAGCAGATGTAAGAAAACTCCATGATATGGAAGATGTAGTGTTTGATAAAGAATGGTTTGAGAGAATAGAAATCAGAAATAAAGATACATATTATATGTTCAGAGATCTTGCTAAAAGTGAAGCCGATCTTCAGACAATTACATCGAATCATCTGAGATACGATATTACTGTAATTCCGGCTGGAATGTTAGGGTCGGAGTATATTAAAACCGTAGGGCATTATCATCCTCGAGTTCCCGGGACAGATATTTCTTATCCTGAGATTTATCAGGTACTTGAAGGTTCTGCTACCTATCTCCTTCAAAAAGTGGAATATGGAAAGGAGGATTTCGCTCTGGATGTTGTAGTCATCACAGCGGAAAAAGATGATCTGGTGCTCGTTCCTCCCGGATATGGGCATGTGACCATAAATGCTTCTGATAAGACTCTTGAGATGGCAAATTGGGTTTGCCGCGATTTCAACTCTATTTATGAGCCTATTAAGAGACTTTCCGGAGCTTCCTACTTCCTTCTTGATGATGGTTTTGTCAAAAACCCTCTTTACAGAAAAGTTCCATCTATTCGCCATCTTAAACCCCTGCCTCCCAATACTCTTGGGTTGAGTTCTGGGGAAAATATGTATGAACTCGTGCATGAACTTGAAAAACTCCGGTTTTTGACAGCTCCACAGGACTTCATGGGATTTTTTGCAGGGATATTCTAAAAACAACTATTTCAAAAATAGTCATTAGATTTTTATCTTCAAAGCATATAAGGCTTTGATCCTCTTTTTCCTGCAATTCATTCTGAACAATCCTGATTTTTCCTTTATTTTTAAGAGTGGCTCTCTAAATTTGAAACAGGCTAAAAGCTCAAGAGTTTTAGATAATATACTTTGGTAATTAGACAACATAATCTGGTAATAATACACAACTTATAAGAGGCATAAATACCTTCAATTAGTGGAGGGTTGAAATGAAAAAAAATGGATACCGTGTTCAATTTACATCATCCAGAATCAAGGATCTTATGTACAGGACTACTTTTGATCCCAAAAAGATGGATGGAGATATTATACTTAATCTCTCTATTATTGATAAAAAGGACCTTGATGACGTACTTAGAATCTTTAAGGTGGTTATCTCAAGCGGACTCTCAGTAACTCCCTATGTAAAAATAGTTTCTGAAGGGGAGTCCATTGGAGACCTGACTATTGAAAACGGAAAGGTAGGTATCGGGACAGTATGTAGCATAACAATTGATGGTGTTCTGCTCAAAGCAGGCATTCCCATAAATCCGAAACTAGGCGGGGTTGTTCAAATTCGAAATGGGATTCCGGTACGCTTTACTGATGTACTAACTTATGTAAGCACAACTGTAGACCCTCTTGAAATTCTGATGTCACAGGGTATTACTTCTGTTTCGGAAATGCTCAGAACAGGTTCAGGTAAAATCCTCGCAAACCTCAGAGAAGCCCCCATGGTTGCAAGAGACGAAATAGAAAGTTGTCTTTCTGATCTTCTGGATGCAGGTTTCAGTGGTATTCTGGAAGTAGGAGAACCAAATACACGGGTTCTGGATGTCCCCATTGAGAGAGACCATCTTGGAATAGTGGTCATAGGAGGAACAAATCCTATGGCTGTTGTACAGGAATACGGAATCCCGATAAATACCAGCGCAATGTCAAGACTTGTTTCCTTTAAAGAGATGAGCAGAATTGAAGATCTGATCTAAAATCTGAAATGTCCTTCTTTTTAAAAGTCTCTTTTCACGAGCTTTTATAGCATCCATTCGGCTTTTTGTTCGGCTTCTTAAGTTTTGTCTCTTTTCTTGTCTTTTTTATTTATTAACCCTTTTTTCGCAACTGTTTCCCTATAAACAGATTAAGTCTCCTAGCAAATTCTTCTTTTGCACTTTCAGGAATAGTTGCTCCGGCTGCAATATCGTGTCCTCCTCCCATCCCTCCAACTTCTGCCGAAACCGCCGACATGGCTTCCGAAAGGTTTACCCCTCTTCTTATGAGCTCCTGCGTTCCCCTGGCTGAGACTTTAATTCCTCCGTCGGCTTTTGCGAAGGCAATAATCGGAAGATTTCTGTTCTCAACTATTGTGGAACTCATGCCTGCAATAATTCCTACAATGGTTTCTTTAATCTCCGAACCTGCATCAAAATATTGAATATTTTCCAGCTGGATTATTCCTTTTTCCTTAACATACATGAGTCCGTTAATGAGATTCTGCCTGTGTTCAGCAAGCAATTTACGGGCGTCTTCATAGGCTTCTTCTCTATTCCCCATGCAGACGGCAAGTCCTATTTCTGCATGGCCATAGCGTGCAGTGGCGTTAAGAAGTGTCGAAAATTCGGATGCATCTCTCATCTCCGTTCCTTCTCTTTCATTTCGAAGGATGTAAACTTCGCCTATGAGTTTCTCTATCCTGTATGAGGGTATCCCTGATTTGAGGCAGTACTGGATAAGCCCTGAGACAATTTTTTGCTTTTCTGGAGTTTCAAGATCAATCCAGCGCCTCCAGCGCTCATCCTGGCCGAAGCGAACATTCAGTGAATGAATAAATTCAATGCAAGCTTCTTCATCGCCTGTAAGCCCGGGAAGGTAAGGGTCCGAGGAGTATTGTAATAGCTTGTAAATCGGACGAGTTTGCTTTCCAAAGAGGGTCAGATCTTTTTTGAATTCAAGAGAGCCTTCTTTTACTCCCTCCTCAAGAATTTCTCTGTTAATGCCTACAAGCTGTCCCATTTTCAGGTGCTGCATATCTCCAATTGCTCCCACTATGGCAAGAGAAGAAAGATCCTTATTTTTTCCAAGAGCTGAGGCCAGAAGATAGGTGCTTCCAGAGCCGCTTAATTCATAGGAGCCGTTTGCCCCGAAGAGGTGGGGGTTGAGATGAAATTGATAGTTTCCCTGAGGTTGATGATGGTCTGAGATTACTGCATGGATTCCACGAGATTTAATCTGTTCACACATACCGCTTCCCAAGTCCGTAAAGATAACCATCTCATGGTTTTCATCTGCAATAGCATCAAGGGACTTTTCATCAAGCTGTTTCACAAAGCATGCTGTATATTCAAAATCTGCTCGTTTAAGAGCAGTACAGATAATCCCTGCAGAAGTCAGTCCGTCAGCATCAATGTGGGATATGACATGAATAGATTTGTGTTTCCTTATCTCGTTGGCACATTTGCCTGCTTCTTTCTGAAGCTCTTTCATCGTCTCAGACATATTCTCTCCAGAATTTTTCTACTTGTCAACTTGAATGTCTTTTCTTAGCCTTGTTTTCTTTCCCATTCTCGAGGATCGATTTTGTAATCTTTTCCATCTCTTTTTATCTCAGGAAAACCCCTAATCTCCTGTAATGTGAGTTTGAGATTTTGAGTTAGATATTTTTTCTTTAACTCTTCCCAGGGAACCATATATGCTTCTCTACCATGTCCTGCTCCCATACGAAGTTCTACCGCAAGGAATCCTTTTCTTCCTGATTTATTAAGGTAATCTGAAATCCTTTCTATCTGATGAATTCCTTTTTTGTCCACTGTAAAATGTTGAGAGAAGTAGAGTGCGTTTGCCCCTTTGTCTACCGATATGCTTTTGCACTCAATTCCAAGGTATAAATCAGGATTAAGAGAATCTACAAGCACATCAAGAAACTGAGAAGTAAACCTGTGTTGTTTAAGCCTGTAGGAGATAGCCCTGATGCCTTTTTCTTCAATGTATGTGTTAAAGGAATTTACAAGCAGGCGTTCAAATTCGGTCATGAAATCCTGTCTAATGTCCTCGCTATTTTACTTAAGCTTTTAGAATATAGTTCTTCTGTTTCATGGATATGAAATAGGTCAGGTGGATTAATTACAGAAAATCATAAGAATGCCAATATTGTAAAATCTTGAGTACAGGTTTACTTTTGAGTACAATTTTCTTTAATCATCCGCAAATATGTTTTTTAGAAAACGTAGATTCTCTAAAACTTATTTACTTTTTAATGGTATCTATTATAAATCAAAATTTCTAAAAT
>CAZCKG010000041.1:0-13358 GCA_964498825.1 uncultured Methanosarcinales archaeon | reverse complement strand
TTCGGATTTGTAACATTGAAGAGTTTAACCTAGTTGGGATTTATAAGATATAACCCCTTCGTTATTCATTGATCCTTTGTTTTAATTTATTTAGACCGTTTGCGTTTTTTCGGGGGAAAAAGTGGAATTTGTCTACTATAAAAGAATATAGGTGAGTTTAAAATTAACCTTAAAACAAGATTTGGACCTGAGAGTACTGTAAAGATGATGACAAAATGAAAAAAAACTGTTTCTCACTTCCCTCTTTTGAGTTCCCGTCTGCTTCCATTCTGATGTCATTCCTCAACGGTGTAGGAATCTCCTATTTTGTTGGGTTTCTGAGAAATGCTGTTAGCTATTACTGAAAATTTCCGAACAATTAGTTGATGCCGGGTGCGTTTCTTCCAGGTTTCCGTAGAAGATATGTGTCCTAAATATCCGGCATCAATAAGGATTATGAAGGTTTCCAAATAAATTATCAATTATCCTGGCTAATTGTGTTTGCTTGAGGATGTCCTGTATTTCTGAATATGCTTCCAATTAGCTACCAGTGTAGTATTTCTACTCTTTAATGTAAATAATCAGGCACAATATTATCAGGCCAATAAGTATAACTGCATAATATATGGGATTGCCCTCAATATTAAATCCAAATATACCTGAGGCCTCTTCCTCTTCCGGTTCAGGGCTAATTCCAACTGCACTACTAAATCTCTCTTCTATGCCCATATGACCTGAAATGTGGTAAGCAAACAGGCTTAATCCTGCTATAGACAGGATTAAGATCCCAAAGAGAATAATACTTTTCTTTCGGTTTATCTCATACAAATTATTCAGCCTCCTGAAGCATATCTGGTCTGACTTTTTCTATGTACGACACTATGTATCCCGTAAGTATGGCCTCTATTGCAGCAACTCCCATATTGACTCCTGCCAGGAGAGAAAGCCCATAGAGAATATTCATGCTACTTTGTGTTACTCCCTGAATTCCTGAAACCAATATAATAACTATCATAGCCATATTACCAAGCAAGAGTCCTGCCAGGGTAGCAATACCGGCTCTTGAAAATGAGTTCAGTCTGGCTCGGGCAAGTCCGTGGTATATAAAGTAGGCAACAGAAACTTCAGTTATATTGACCAGAGTATTCGCTCCAATCATTCCCCATCCGCCATGCCCTATTGCAGCGGATAATATATTCACTATGAACACGATTATCCCTCCAACTGCAGGGCCTCCCAGGATGCCTATAAGGGGCGTCAGATTCATGTGAACGCCTCCAAATAGTGGGATATTTACCTGGAAGATAGCAAATGAAGCGGCAGTGCAAATCCCTGCTATAGTTAACACTTTATTGTTGCTGTTTTTCTTCACCGTTTTCATCCAGTACATACAGAGGCAGACTAAAATTATCGAGAAGATCCACCATATGGAAATCCATTGCAGGGAAAAAGCACCGTCTTCTAAATGTATGTGAGCCATTTGAGAACTTCCTGTATTTTGTTTTTAGATTTTTGCAAATTTTTATAGATTTTAGTAATACTTTTTGTCCAATTTTTGGATCAATGCCAAATTATTTGGTATTATACCAAATTTTAATTTTGCAATTTAGCTAGAAAGTATGAAATTAAGTTGAAAAATAAAATTCAAGCCAGTTCGTTACTGTTTTTCAAATATCACTCTATATGTTTGCGAGTCAGAGGGATCTTACAAGCTCTTCTATAGTTACAGGCCTTTTTTTACCCTCTATTTTCTTGAATTCGCAGAGTGCTTCGTAAACCTGTACAACCTTAGGCTCTTTCAGTCCGGCATCTTCAAGCAAATCGATATTGTAAAAGATCTCTGAGGGCTTTCCCTCTGCAATGACTGATCCTTCTTTAACAATGCATATTCTATCAGCTATACGTGCAGCAAGGTCGAGATCGTGTGTTGCCAGGACGATGCTGATACCGTGTTTTTCTTTTAATTCATAAATTATATTTTCAACAATTTCAGCATGCTTTGGGTCCAAGTCAGAAGTTGGTTCATCAAAAGCAATTATTTTTGGCTTCATGGCAAGGATGCCAGCTATTGAAACTAGCCGTTTCTGCCCGCCACTGAGGTAATTCGGGATCTTGTTTATAAACTCTTCAGCTCCTACAGCCCTTAAAGCTTTCATTGCTGCATTCCAGGCTTCACCTTTATTCATCCCTAAATTGAGTGGGCCAAACATCACATCATCCAGGACAGTGGGTGCAAAAAGCTGGTCATCCGATTTCTGGAAAACTATCCCCACATTCTTCCATAGGTCTTTTTTTGTTGTAGTGTCTATCTTTTCGCCCATGACATAGACGTTTCCTTTTGACGGCATAAGCAGGCCATTAAGATGCTCTAAAAGGGTTGATTTGCCTGATCCATTTGCCCCACATAAGGCAACTATCTCATTCTCTTTAACCCTAAAGCACAAATCATGAATTCCAATGCTGCCATCCGGATATACATGACTTGCACAATCTATGTGTATCAGCTCATGAGGCTCTGGTAAATCATGATTTCGTACTAAATCAATATGTTTTTTCATAAATTACAAATTCACCTCTAAATTGATGGGCTATTAATTATAGAAAATAAGCTACTGTATATAAAAATGCCAAAATGATTATATATTCTACAGGCCTCATTTGCTGGACTTCTGTTGATGCAGTGTATGTTCCACTATACCCTCTTGATTCCATAGCTTTGCTCACTCTTTCAGCCTGATCATAAGATCTGATAAAAACAAGCGCAAAGATCTCTGCAAAGGTCTTGCTTTGCCTGCTTATGCTATTAATAAAACCTCCTCCTCTCGATTTAAAAGCCCTTATCATGGAATCAATCATGTCCAGTGTTATGAAGAGAAACCTGTAAGACATCAAAAATATCTGATCCAGGGGGGATGGAAAGATTCTATAAATTATGGCTGAAAGATCGGCATATTTAGTTGTCATGAGTAACAGGAGGGAATAAGTCATTGATATGAGGGCTTTTAGCAAAAGCCGAATCAATAGAAGTAATCCATTATCTGTCAAAGTCAAAGAGAACAAACCTAGCCTTAGGGAAAATATTGGTACTCCCGGTTCATTCCATATCAATAAAACAACTAATGATAAAACAAACAAAACAGGTAAAAGACACCAGTCAAATAATTTTCTCATTGGTAGTCTGGACTGCCAATATAAGAGGAGGATAAGCACATAAAGTGCCACCAGTAGGATCACACTTTGAGTAATAGTTAGAATTAAGATGATGGCAATAAGCCCGATCAGTTTTGTCCAGGGGCTGGCTCTAGAGAGAAAAGAGCGATTGTTCTCGCTATAATAAGTGATAAGGTTAAGATCAGGGATGTGGCCAGAAGCCTGTGAATTATTCATATCTAATCAACAACGTTTAATCAAAATTTTTCTAACAGCAGTCAAAGCAACAAGTAAGAATACTATTTTTCATGTGTGACTGAAGCATGAGACTTATGGGGGGTAATCTCTGCTACTTCAGTCTCCTGAAAATAACTCCATTCGAACTCAACACTACTTCTTTTCTCATTATTTTTCTCCTGATTTTCAGGATTAATTAATCTCTCTGAGGCAGATATATAGCTTTTGGGTAAAACACAATTATGTGCTAGTAAGTTTGGTATATGTCCAACTTTCACAGGGATTCATTTTTTAAACACTCGCATATAGTCAACCCGTTTCTGAGTAAGATTATCCACTAGGATTATCCACTAGGATTATATATGGAGGATTTGCAACCAAGATTCATCAAAATAATTTTATAAAAAATGCCCCGCCCCATAGCTATTTAATTTACCCAAAGTTATTTATTGGAACAGTCTAATGACAGATAGGGACTAATAGTGCAAAGAATCCAATCAAAAGAATATTTCGATGCAGTGCAAGCTTATTTTGTCAAACATAAGGACCCTGCCATGGTATATGCTTTCCTTTTGAACACTCTATGGACAGATAAGTATAAACTGTCTGAGATGATGTATTACCAGCGTGTCAACATGCTTGAAATAACGGACAATTGCGTTAGCTTCTACACAGGTACAGAGTGCACTCTTATGTTATGTTCAAATCTAGAAGGCCAGAACTCTAATTGAAAAAACTTAAATTGAACTTACTTCTTTTGAGGATAAGTAAAACCATTTTTATTCTTATCCTTTCAACGAGCATATGCCTGAACTAAACTGTCAGGGTCTCCTTTGGAATAAGAAAAGCTTTAAGTTGTCTCTTTCTGTTGGAAGATCAACCGCATATTACGGATGGACAGATAAAAAGCTAAATGAGAATATGAATAAGCAAGAGGGCTATATTCAAAGCTTAATCCCGGAAAAGAGCCGGTTTAACTTAAAATTACTCTGGAAAAGCGGAAAATAAAAATTCCTAGTGGAAGTATGGTGATTTTTTAAGATATATCTTCGTCAGGTTCTAAGAAACTAACTCCAAATAACTCGACTATTTGATTAAAAAATTAGGTTAAAATATCAGTTGAGAATTGGATCGATTATCAGACTAATCCTTCATATGCTGGTCAATTGCAATCTTCTCCAGATATATCAATTCAACCTGGTTATTCAGGGGTTCTCGCCTGAACTCTTGGTATCCCAATTTGTAATATAGGTGAAGGTTTCTGATGCTATGAGATCCTGTGAAGAGTTCGAACCGTGCAACGTTTTGATTTATTCTCTCAATCTCTTGAATCAAACGAGTACCTATTCGTTGATTCTGCCATTTCGGATGCACAATCAGTCTGCCTATGTGACAGGTGGTGCCAATAGTGCACGACCTTACAGACCCTACAATTGAGTGCTCATTGACGGCTTTGAGAAATATATGGGTCTCAAACTCATCTCTAATCTCTTCGACAGTCTGAAGCAGAGGAGATATAGTCCAGTCATTGTAGATCTGAGCTTCGCTCTGGTATGCCAGCTTCTGAACAGCTAAGATTTCGATTGCATCCTCAAGGATAGCCCGGAAAATTCCGATTTGTTTTGCCATGTTTTCATAAGCCTGAATTCTTAAGTAAATTGGATCTTCGCTATTTTGGGTGATGGGCATGAGTTATTGAATACTGCAAGCAAAGAATATCTCTCCCCACAAATACAAGAAAGTACCACTTTTTCGTATTGATCAATAACTCACGGACACGACAAAATGTTCTGCATCACTTCTTTCTTATTTTCCTATAATTTATTCTTATTTTAAAATAGTGTTTTCTTATATCGATCTCGCGTTTTCTGGCTGGTTACGTGTACAGTCCCATTCCGGGACTCTGGGAACCACACATCTCATACCTGCAACTTCCCCGATGATTACTGGCAGGCCATAGACTTCTTCGATCACCTCAGATGTGATTACCTCCATTCCTCCATGGGCATGAACTCTTCCTCCTTTAAGAAGAATAAATTTGTCTGCATACCTGAGAGCCTGGTTGAGGTCATGCATTGTCATTATGGCTGCAATCCTGTGCTCGAGGACAATTTGCCTGATTACGGCAAGAATCTCAATCTGATTTCTCAGGTCGAGACTGCTTGTTGGTTCGTCAAGGAGGAGAATTTTCGGTTCCTGCACGAGTGAACGTGCGATTGCAACTTTCTGAAGTTCCCCTCCACTCATTTCATCAATATAAGACATACGTAGTTTTTCCATCGAAAGTAACCTGAAGACCGAATCAACGATCTTGAGATCCTTTTCGGTGATGTCCCATTTTATATGAGGCCGACGACCTAGCAGAACCGCATCAAAAGCTGTCAGCCTTCCTGTTTCCACACGCTGGGGGACATAACCTATCAGGCGAGCGATCTCAATTGTTCCAAGGTCAAAAAGGTCATTCCCATCCAGGTGAACTGATCCTCCTTTAGGCCGAAGGATCCTGTTAAGGCATTTTAGCAGGGTAGTCTTACCAACCCCGTTAGGGCCTAGAATTGCTACAACTTCTCCTTCTTCGATTGAAAATGCAATTTCATGCAGTATCTTACGGTTACGATATAAAAACTGAAGTTCTTCTACAGAAAGAATCATCGACGGTACCCCCTAAGAAGTAAATATATGAAAGTAGGCGCTCCCATGAAAGCGGTAAGCACTGAAACTGGCAGTACATAGGGTGCTACTATCAGCCTGGCCGCGGTATCCGATACCAGAAGTAGAATTCCTCCTAGTATGGTGGAGCCAGGTATCAGGTATCTCTGGTCGTCTCCTATGAGTCTCCTTACCATATGCGGACAGATCAGCCCTACAAATCCTATAACTCCAAGAAATGCAACGATTACTGCAGAGATCAGGGCTGAAATTACCGTGCCAACTAACCTTATTTTTTCGACATTGACCCCCAGGCTCTTTGCAGTCTCGTCTCCTGCATCTATGGCGTTGTAATTCCAGCTGTTTATGATAAAGAATATGACTGCAAGAAGGACAACACCTGTCATAATTTCCAGTTCGGGCCAGCTTATTCTTCCTACGTCTCCAAAGCTCCAGAAGACGACAGCTGCAAGCTGGGTGTCGTCAGCGAAGTACTGGAGAAACATGGTACCTGCAGTGAACAGGGAAGAAAGCGCAACTCCTGCAAGCACCATTACCTCTGGTGAAGCTCCTCTGATTTTGGAGATTAGCAGAATTATTCCGGTTGCGAGAAGGCAAAAAAGAAAGGCTACTATCGTTGTCATGTAAGGATTGTTGATTATGACTGCGTCTGCAACTGTAGATTGCATTTTTCCGGTACCTAGGACTATTACAGAAAATGCAGCTCCAAAAGCACCTGCATTTGAAATTCCAAGGGTAAAGGGAGATCCAAGCGGATTACGCAGTATTGACTGCATTACTGCTCCTGCAATTGCTAGTCCGGCGCCTGCAACTATTGCGGCAAGGGCTTGGGGAAGTCGGATATTCCAGATAATTGAGTCCCACTTGTCAGAAACGCTCTGTCCCATCATTGTTTGCAGTACTTCGTGAGGAGGTATGGTTACGGCTCCTACTGAGATCGAGTAGATAAGCATAAAAAAAAGGAGCAGAAGCCCCCCAATTATCCAGAAGTATTTTTTTCTGACGTATCTGAGGTAATCTTCTGGAACTGCTCCATCGGCAAAGTGCACTTATTTATACCCTCCATTATAGTGGAATCTGCTTGAATCCCAGATTGTTGTACTGTCCGTTCAAGTCAGAATATATGGGTTTGCCAAGGAAGAAAGTGTAAATTTCGTTGGCTTTGGCTTCAGGGTCTATATCTTCAAATCTGTCTGGATAAAGCACTTTTCCTACAAAATAAGCGTTTGCAAGCACTGATTCATAGTTAGTGCTGTAGTAATTGTATGGGATCACTCCATAGACCTTGTTATTCTTTACAGCTGAAAGCCCTGCAAGAGCTGTGTCGTTCTTGAGTTCTCCTATGGCCCCTTCGTTACCTAGCTGGATGGTGCCGATATCGATAAATAGATATTCTGGATCCCAGTCTACGAGAGCTTCTTTGGCAATATCCGCGTGATCTGCGCCCATGCCTGCTGCAACATTATTTGCATTTACCCAGAGGAATGGAGGATAAGCCGGTTCTGTGGAAATTATCCCATGAGCTCCTGCACTGCTAACCCCTCCTACATAGACAGTCTTTCTTTCGGATTCCGGAATATCTGCAGTCCTGTTTTCAAGGTCCTGCATGGTAGCATCGATATAAGCAACTATTTCTTCTGCTCTTTCTTGCCTGCCTACTACCTCACCCATTATCCTGAGAGAGCTGTACATCTCAGCTTTCTGTTCCTCATTCTTTAAAGATCCGTAAGGGAACATGACGACAGGAATACCGGTTTTATTCTGAAGCGCATCGGCATCAGCGGCATTTGCTGCTGCAGGTTGGCCAGTTGCACCGGCCTTGAGGATTACCTGGGGGTCAATAGCAATTATTTTCTCAGGATCATCTTTGCCCCTGAACTCGCCAATAAGGGGATAGTCTCTAAGCTGCGGATTTGCAAGAGCATAGGGACGGCCTTCGATTTCACTTTTTTCCTTCTCTATACTGTCAACCCCTACCACATAATCCTGGGCCTGCAGGTATACAAGATAGCGAAGGCTGCCTGCTCCTGAGCAGACTACCTTTTCTGTATTTTCAGGTATTGTGACGTTTCTTCCGAAACCATCGGTTATTGCGATTCCTGCGGACTCTTCTAATCCACTGCTCATTGTGGCATTGGAAGACTCTGCTGGAGCTACGTCGTTTTCCTCCTCAGAAGATGCGGATTTGTCCGTACATCCTGAGCTTGTAAGGAGGACAGCAATAAGCAATCCTATGAGCACGATTTTATTCAACTTAATACCGGTGAATATTTTCATGTTACTTTCCTCTAATTTGATAGTGGAAAAGTATTACATAAAATTAACTAAATTTTCTCATTGTTTTTTAGATTTCAATAACTTTTTTGTAAACAGTGTTATCTTTTGTGATTTCTTGATTCATTAAGGATAAGTGAGAACTTAGAGTGTTCAGCGTAATTGACTGAAGGTCTCATTCAGAATTGTATTTTTACGGGAAATATCCAGAGGAGGACTTTTACTGAGATTTTTCTTCATGCAGATTCCCGCAGGTTTGTACTATTGCCAATTGTAGTTTGTATTCTCCCTCATCAATGATGTTTTCAAGGCAGAATTCTGAGACACTTCAAACCAGGCCATAATGACAATAACTATTTATATTATATCTCATATGAGTAATTTGATGGTCAACAGAGTCAAGCGCAGAGTCTCATGTCTCCCGAAGGCCACTTATTACAAGCCCAGGGAAGTTCCGCTCTGTGATCTCGAAATTATCAATCTGTCCATACAAGAGCTTGAAGCTATCCGCCTTTGTGATCTCCTTAATATAGAGCAAAATGAAGCTGCTGATTTGATGGGAGTTTCTCGAAAAACTTTCTGGAACGATCTTCAAAAAGCCCGAAAAAAGGTGGTTGACGCCCTCGTCAATGGCAAAGCAATTGAGATCTCTGGAGGAGAGTATATAAATAGCGGAGAGTGTAAGGTCGAATTCCTATGCAAAGAATGTGAGCATGCTTGGGAGTTACAGAATAATGAAGAGCGTCCTACAGATTGTCCGAAGTGTGAATCCATAATAATTTACCGCATCGGCGGTGACGGAAAGGGAAAGAGATTTATTGACAATGATTACTGCTGCCCCAAAGAGAAGGAGAAAGCAGTGGTAAATACTAAAGAAGGAAGTGAAAAAAATGACAAAAATTGCCATACCTTCGATGAGTGAAATTGGACTGGAATCTGATGTATGTGCCCATTATGGCTCATGCGAATATTTTACTATTGTAGATGTACAGGAAAAAGGTATTATGGGAATTAAAGCGATAAGAAACAGTTCTCCTGATGGGGAACACAACTGCGCTGCCCCGTCGATCATTCTGAAATCGCACAATGTCGATGTTGTATTAGTTTTGGGTATCGGTGGAAGACCTTTAATGTCACTCGCGGAAAATAAGATAAAAGTATTTGCAGGTGCAACTGGTAAGGTTTCAAATGCAGTTCAGGATTATAACAATGGGCTACTACATGAATTATCAATGAATGGAACTTGCAACTGCTCGCATCATTAAATAGATATTGCCAGAGATGCCGGATTGTAACTATCGATTCTCGCAAAATCAAGGATAAAGTGCCTTTAGCACCTGTAGTCAAAAAGCCAATATGTCAAAACTGCGGGGGGTTATTTACAGGAAAATAGAAAATGGGGTGAAAACGTAAGCCGGACGAAAATCAATTACTTAATGGACCTTATTCTGACAATTCTATTTCTTGTTGTTGCAAGTACGGGTTTATTCACGTATTTCTTTATACCTTCAGGAATTCCCAGGGGACGATATGTAGTCTATATGGGATTAACAAAAGCTACCTGGATCTGGACACACAGCAGAGTAGGGATCTTGATAACGATTTTTATAGTCATCCATGTTATTCTCCACTGGCAGCGGATCGTATATACTACAAGAGGTTTCATTAGAAATGAAAAAAATACCATATGTGAAGAAGAAAAAGAAGTTTAAAGAGATAATTACAGAAATCACAGAAAGACACGAAAAATATCGCAACGCTATCTTTTTTCCTTGTTACCCATGATTCATTGTTGTGGAATTCAGAATGAAAAAGTAATGTAGGGTGGTTACAGATTTATTAGTGCTTATTTTTTCTCAATTGTGTAATTCCTACTCTGAAAACTCAAGCAGTTAATAAACTCATTTTCCAGCCTTGGTATTAATATTTTATATTTTTATGTTAATATCTGCTACATATTATTTAGTAAAATATATCTAGTATTAATATATGTAACGTTTGTGATCGATATGTCTGGAGTATGTTCAAATGAAAATGCAGTAGAACAGCAAATAGCCCAGTTTTCTGAAGTCGCAAAGTTCCATGGGCATGTATGTCCGGGACTGACTATAGGTTATATGGCCGCCAAAACCGGAATAGAAGAACTTTGCGTTGATAGGGATATTGATGAAGAACTTGTGACTATTGTGGAAAATGACGCATGCGGAGTTGATGCCGTACAGGTTGTAACAGGCTGCACTATTGGAAAAGGCAACCTTATCTACAGGGATTATGGGAAACAGGCCTTTACTTTTATCTGTAGAGACAGCGGCAAAGCTGTCAGGGTTGTACTGAAGTCCAGCTTTAACATCGATGGTATTGATCCTGAGTTAAGCAAGCTACGTCCCAAGGTAATGTCAGGAACAGCCACCGAAGCCGAAACAGTGGAATTCAGGAAACGGATGAATGATATCTCGGAGTATATGAGAAAAGCACCTGCTGAAGAAATGTTCGACATAAAACACGTAAACGTAGAAATTCCTCATAAGGCCAGGATCTTCAATTCGGTAAAATGCTCAAAGTGCGGTGAGACGTTTGCAGAATCTCGCGCCAGAATGCAGAACGGGGAGATAGTATGTATACCCTGTTATGATGAGTATTCCAGAGGATGGTAAGGATAGATTTAGTACAGATATTCTTTTTCTCTTTATCTTTTTTCTTTAGAACTTCTTGATTTCACCCTTTTTTTCTTGTCCCGGATTCGTTTATAGAAAATGCTAGTAAGGAAAACGCCAGAGTTTTCAAACAACTTAAGAAGAAAGTAGTGATAACTGGAGCTTTCTTCGTTATTGATCCTTTAATCCTTACTTAGCAACCCTTGAAAGAAATTGCAGCTGCTGCACTGCCAGCACTAATTAAAATTGAAAGAAATATTGCAGATAGAATTACTTTACTTTTGTTACAAAAGTTGTATTAGGAGAAGTCTATAGTCACTTAACCTTTTTAATAAACGTGGTTAGTTTGTGTTTCTATATTATTAAACCAGATAACGAATTTTGTACCGTGATTCCTGATGAGTTCTATATAGCCGTCTATCTGTTCAACAAGAATATTTACGAGCTGGAATCCGAGAGAATCCGTATTTGTAAACTCTATTTCTTCAGGGATCCCTCTTCCGTTATCCTCTACGGCAAGCATGTAATGAAATCTATTTTTTCTCATAAAGGGGTTTTTATGTAAACTTATACAAATTTCGCCTGCTCTTCCAACGGGAAAGGCATGTTTAAGGGAATTTGAGACTAATTCATTGACAACGATGCCAAGAGGTATTGCAATATCCATGTCAAGGTTAATCTTTTCAAGGTCCAGCTTCAAACCGATATCTTCATTTCTAAGATTATATGAATTGAAAAGATCATCAGTCAACTTCTGAAGATAAGCTGCAAAATCAAGAGTATCCAGTTCGTTTCCTTTATAGAGTTCTTCATGAATTAGAGCCATTGAAGCTACGCGGTTTTGACTCTCTCTGAAAGACTCAAGCGTTTTTTCATCACTGAACTTTTCGGATTCGAGGCTGAGAAGAGATGAAATCACCTGCAGGTTATTCTTGATTCTATGGTGGATTTCTTTTATGTGCATTTCCTGTATTTTTTCCATAGCTTCTTCAGTCTTCTTACGCTCACTGATGTCCTGAGCTATTCCTATCATTCGAATAGGAACATTCTTTTCATCAAAGATAACTTCGGCTTGTGAATGGAGTATGCGTTCTTCCCCGTTAGCTAAGATAGCCCTAAAATCAATGCTGAACGGTTTCCCGTTAAAAGCTTCCGTAATGGCACTGTCCAAATAATTTCGATCGCTGGGGTGTATAGCACTTAAAGCGTCATTGTAGGATAAAGACTTTAGAAGGGTAATTCCAAAAATACGATAAAGCTCATCAGACCAGTAAATTTTATCATTTACAATGTCCCAATCCCAATTTCCAATATGAGCCATTCTTTGAGCTTCAGAAAGACTTTTTTCGCTTTCCTTCAAAGAGTTGTAAGCTTTTTCAAGCTCTGATGTTCGCTCTTCAACTAGTTTTTCTAAATTATCATGTGCTTTTTTTAGAGCTTTTTCTGCCTTTTTAAGTTCTGTAATATCACGAGCTGCAGCAAAGATCCCAAGAACCTTTCCAGATTCATCCTTATAAATTGAGGCATTATACAAAACAGAAGTTATATGTCCATCTTTATTCCGAATTTCAAGGGGATAGTCCCTTACCAATCCTTCTTGAAATACGCGCTGGTAACCTTCTTTAGCTTTCTCAGGCTCAGTAAAATAGTCTGAAAAATCGGTACCTATGAGTTTTTCTCGAGAATAACCTGTCACTGTTTCGGTGGAGTTATTGACATCGGTTATTTTTCCATCTGGTCCGATGGTCACAAGTGGGTCCAAACTGGCTTCAATTAAACTTCGATTGTAAATATTTGACAGCCTGAGGGCTTCCTCTGCTCTTTTGCGCTCAGTTATATCCTGAGTTATGCCAAAGCCACCGACTACAGATCCTTCTTTGTCAAATTCAAGATATGCCTTTTCACGTACCCACTTTATCCTATCGTTCACAATAATGCGGTGCTCGATATCGTATGGTTCACCCTTTAACCCTGCTTTCCATTTCTTGTCGACATATTCCCTATCATCTGGGTGAGCCGTTGAAAGAAAAGTTTCATAGGTCAAAGGAGTACCTTTTGGAATGCCGAATATACTATGATTTTCATCGGACCACTTTAATTCATTTTTGCATACATCAAGGCGCCAGCTTCCGATGTTTCCCACAGCCTGGGCACGGTTGAAATCTTCCCTGTTCTTCTCTAACTTATCCACCAGGGTATCGCGTTCCACCAGTGACTGAGCAAGCTTTATATTGCTATAACTTAGTTGCGATAGCATATTGGCAAATGTCATAAAGAATCCCATACCAGTGCTCACAGCTTCCCTGCTCAACCGTGGAACTTTTTCAAGCGCTACTATATATTCCTCCTCATTGAAGCCATATTTTCTTGCCTGGGATCGGAAAAGCTCATAGT
>CAZCKG010000040.1:0-13399 GCA_964498825.1 uncultured Methanosarcinales archaeon | reverse complement strand
TTTTAACAAATGTTATCTGCTTATTTTTTAACAAATGTTATCTGCTTATTTTTTACATAGAACCATAGTCCAGGGGAACGGTTTTCTGACTTCCAGCACCTCGAAATAGGTTTCGATTAAACTCACGAACTTTCCTGAACTCCAGTTCTGAACATGTTCAAGATCATTGCCAAAACGTGTCAAATTTTTACCCCGCAAGAAATTCATTGCACGGAAATAAGGTTCATTAGGCACACTGAGAATACAGTAATTCTTAGTTATTCGTTTGATTTCCTGAAGGGCCATTTCAGGCTTTTCGAGGTGTTCCAGCACTTCTGTTGCTATAACAAGGTCGAAACTTCTTTCTTTAAAAGAAATATCGTAAATACTCCCTGAGCATAAATTACACCCCGGGTTTTTTTCCTTTGCAACTCTTAGAGCATTCCTTGAGATATCAACGCCTGTGATATTAGGGATATTAAGACAGTTAATAACAAACCCTTCTCCACAGCCTATATCAATAACATTATTTATATTTTCTAACGGGGCTACAGTTTCTTTCAGATTTTTCATGAAATTAGATATAACTATACCCATAAGCGGATTTTTAGAATTGTATTTTTTGTAATTTCGACTCAGATTCCGGTTCATTTAAGCCCCACCTTTTTTATAACAATTATACAACGATTTTACCTTGATTATAGAAATTTAAGGCTTTTTTCTTAAAGTAAGCATGAATCCAAATACTGCCGGTAATAGTGAAGTTAAGAGATAGAGGATAACAGAACAGGAAAAGCCGTATGCTGAGCCTTCATTCAATAACTTGAATATTGTAACGCTTACAAATTCTCTAACTCCAAATCCTGATATAGATATTGGGAAATTACCCAAAACTACAATTATAGGAAGGGAAAACGTGAGTAAACTGTTCAATGCAGGATTTAAGGATTTTATAACTATCCAGTACACAAGTAAGTTCAGCAAATAATATCCAAGAGTGAGGGAAAAAACAGAAAAAATAACTTTTTTATTTCCGGCAATTTCCTTTATTGTTCTAATATAATTCTCCTTATATTGATCATTTTGCGAAAATATTCCAAAAACAAGAGTTACTATCCTTTCATTTGTGATGAAGACCATTCCGACAATGAATATCGACATTACTGACGCCATAAGATAGATCAAATGTCTATCATTAAAAAAGAAAACTATTGATAAGACACTTAATACCAGAAGACAGATCATATCAATAATCCTATCCATTATCACAGTTGGTATGCTTCTGGAGTTTTCAGCGTTCAGGTAAAAAGCTCTAGAGACTTCTCCAGCCCTGCCTGGAGTAAGAGCCCCATAGAACGTACCTATCAGAATTATCTCAAGTGACCTGCGAACCGGAATCCTAACATCAATGCAGTTAAGCAAAGCCTGCCATTTTCTTGCTTTTATTAAATACATTAGAACGATAAAAGGAAAAGAAAAAAAAAGTAGAACTATATTCATCTGAGTAAAGGTTCCGTAAATAGTATTTACATCAAGTTTACTTATAAGGTAAAACATTAATCCCAGGCTGACTGCAGTCTTACCTACCGTTTTCCAGTTCATAGCTATCAAAATTTATAATATAGTCATCGTTGTTTCTGGAGTTTGTGATCAATTCTCCTATAAGTCCCAGAGATACAAACTGAGCTCCCAGAACTGTAAGTAGTATTCCCAGCATCAACAGAGGCCTGTCTCCTATCTTTATACCCTCAATCCACAGATAGACCAGGTGCAGGTTTATTGTTATTGCTAAGAATATCAGTAAGAAGCCGATACCTCCGAATACATGAAGAGGTCTTTTCTTGTATAGAGTTAAAAATGTGACTGTAATCAGGTCCAGAAAGCCTTTAAAAAGTCTTTCAACTCCATATTTGGATTTTCCACGAACTCTGGGGTGGTGTTCTACTTCTATTTCTCCAACAGTATACCCTTTCCAGTGAGCTAGAGCCGGAATATAGCGATGGAATTCTCCATATAAATTTACATTCTTTACGACATAATTTCTATAACCTTTAAATCCGCAGTTGAAGTCATGAATTTTGACTCCTGTAATATATCGAGTCAATGCATTAAAGAATCTTGAGGGAATAGTTTTTGAAGCAGGGTCCTGCCTTTTACTCTTCCAGCCTGAAACCATATCAAATTCTTTTAAATTTTCAAGAAATCTGGGAATCTCTTTTGGATCGTCCTGCAGATCTCCATCCATAGTAATAACAAAATTTCCCTTTGATTTTTTGAATCCGCAGGAGAGAGCCGCAGATTTTCCATGGTTTGTCTGGAACCTTATGATTCTAACTTCACTATCTTCTATTGCCTGTAATTTCTCAAAAGTATTATCTGTAGATCCATCATCTACAAAGATAATCTCGGATGTTTTACCCAATCTGGATAAAACCTCATGTAATTTATTATATAATTCCTCTACATTTTCTCCTTCATTACAAACAGGGATTATAATTGAGAGATCTGGTTTATGGGGCATTTACCGTTTTCTCCTAGAGTGGCCCACTATTTACCTGTAAAATCACAAATCAAGTAATTTCTGGGACATAAGTTAACGCTCATTAAATTTGTATCTAAATAACAGAGAAAGATTTGACTTGAAGGTACATTAAGCTGAAATAAAACCTCTTTTACAAAAATATTTTAAGCCACGTCAAAGTTTCTACAAAACTAAATTATATAATTTTTAAATTAATTTTAAATTATATAAGAAGCTCTTTATTCTATAAAATGAACCTAAATAAAGATTACTGGCGTAGTGACATATCCAATGAGTATAGATAACTTATCCATAAAATTATGTGAAAAACAATTAAATTACTTTCTTTAAAAATATAAGGTTTGATATGAATTTTATAAAAATTATTTTTAAAATTAATAAATTTCGATTATCAGCTGAAATCTTCTGCTAAATAATTTGGAATATATAAACTGATACAACATGACAAAAATAAAAAGTTAAAAAATGGAGATTTTAAAGGAAAAAGTATTTTTTTAGAAAAATATGCTTTTTTAAACTCATATTACTCAACAAAATAAATCATTTCGTTAGGCATAAGAGTCAGTTCATTATTTTCTATTCCTGCCTGCACAAGCTTTTCAATCTTTTCCTTTGTATTTTTACGCGTAGTCCTTATTCCGAGTACTCTTGAGGTCTGCACAATAAGGTCTTCAAGAGGGGTCGAATACTGGGAATTAAGAACAAAACGGACAGCTTCTTTTATTTCTTCGTCACAAACCCACTCAATTTTCGCATATGCATCCCCATCACGCCTGCGCAGGAGACAGGCTGGTTCCGAAACAGGCCAGTAGAACTCACCTGCTGCCCGGATTTTTCCGGATTTTTCGGCAAATGCCGCCGCATCAACTATTCTCTGTTTGACTTTGCCAAGCATGCGAGTAATTCCTGTATTCGATTTTATTCTCTGGACCAGGGCGTCCGCATGAATAGGGCCTTCATACCCTACAATCCGTACTACTGCCTCTTCAAGCTGTTTATCTGAAAGCTCAGAAAGGTCTCCTGACTGCGGGAGGGCTGAAGAAGGGCAGAATCTGTAAAGGGGAACCCCAGCCTCAAGAGAGTTATATTTCTCTGGCAGCTTTTCAGGCCCGTTTGCACTTGAAGGCAGCTCTGCTGCCCTGGCAGTATTATCCGACAGGAATTCAGAACTATCCTCCATATAGGATTCATCCTCAGCTGTTAAAGGAGCTAATTTTGAAGAGGTATCAGACTCAGTTTCTGCTTTAAGGTCAGAACCAGAATAAGATTCGGCTTTGGAAGCAAATTCAACTTCCTGTTCAATGTCCGGCTCAAATTCGGATTCTATTTCTGGTATAATCTCCGATTCCGGCTTCCATATATTATCTGCATAGTTATCTTCTTCTGAATAAAGCTCTGGCTCGGAATATTCTCCAGAACCGTAAATATAAGCGAACTCGTTTAACCTCCTGCTTTTCCTTCTCTTCTCAGTACCTGCACTGAAATCGATCTCAGGATAAGCCTGGAAAAAGCTCATCTTTTCAGGTTCAGGTTCAGGTACAAGTTTTGAAGGGTCCTGGCCTTCGGAACATGGATCTGCCTTGAATTTCAGGATTTTTGACTTCCCTGACCTTCTAACAGGTTTTTTTCGAGAGTTCTCATCTGCCAGCATAGCCATAGATTCGGCTTTTAAAGCCATTTCTGGCAGGAAATCCGGACTTGAAGGGGCAGTAAGTCCCTCCTCCAGTTTGAAAGAAGAATATGCATCTTCGGCTTCGGCTGCAAAGGAAGACTCCGGAAGAGCTCTCACTTTAAAGAATCCAGGTCTGGAGCTTTCGCCTGCTTTAATCTCAAGACCCGAAATAGACAGAACCGGACTTTCAGGAGAGGCAGGAATTGCAGGAGAAGCAGGAACTGCAGGTGAAAAAGGAATTGAAGGTGAGAATGGAACTGTGGGAGAAACAGAAACTTCAGGTAAACTAGAAGACATTTCTGCGGAACTTTTGCTTGCAGATTCCGCCCAGGCACGAGGTTCGTGAATAATCGGAACCTCAGGTTCGGGTTCGGACTTTGCTTGCAATTTTGCCTGCTTCACAGCCTCTTTTGCAGCCTCAAGCAGTCTCTCTTTACTTTCTTTCGGGTGTAGATACCAATCCGTTGACCAAACTCTATAGATCTTCCAGCCCAGCCCTTCGAGCACCTGCTGGCGCAAACGGTCGCGATCCCTTGCAACATGCGAAGTATAGTAACCTGCTCCATCGCACTCAATTCCGAGCACGTATCTGCCGGAGTGAACAGGATCAGGGACTGCAAGGTCAAGCCTGTATCCGGCACAACCAATCTGTCTGTGGATTTCGCAGCCATTCTCTGTCAGGAAATTCGAGACTGCTTCTTCGAAATGGGAATTGAAATCTTCCTTACTGCATGCAGGAGAAGGAAGCTTTCCACTTTCTGCAAACTCAAGGAAGACTTTCAGGGACTTTAGCCCGAAAGGTGAATTCTCATCAAGATTCAGGTCCCTTGATGCAAAGTTCGCAAAAACTACACATTTTTCCCTGGCTCGTGTAATGAGGACATTCAAGCGCCTTTCTCCCCCTTCACGGTTAAGAGGACCGAAGTTCAGGGAGAGCTTCCTGCTGTTGTCAAAGCCGAAACCTACGCTCAGAAGAATAACGTCCCTTTCATCACCCTGAATGGTTTCAAGGTTCTTTACAAAGAAATGCTCGCCTCTGTCATTTCCGGAATTCAGTTCAAATCCTGGATTTACCTTAAGAAGAGCCTCAATCTCTTCCTGAATGGCTTCCTGCTGTTTTATATTAAAAGTCCCGACCCCGAGGCTTTTTCCAGGATACCTGCTGAAGTGTTCGAAGACCGCCCTCGCAACTGCCCTTGCTTCCACCCTGTTGGCTCCGCTCTTGCCCCTATCATACACAGCATCAGGGAGATGTACAAATTTCAGCCCGAGCTTTTCGTCTTTCTGCATGGGAGAAGGATAGACATAGAGACGGTTATCATAAAATTCCTGATTTGAAATTGCAATCAGGGACTCATGCCTGCTCCTGTAATGCCAGCGCAGGGTCTTAACAGGGAAACTGCGCTTGCAGACGTTCAGAATGCTTTCCATATCCCCTGCGGAAGCGCGGTCATCAGGCTCGCTTTCAGGAGAGTCAAGGACGGTATCGAAGAAATCGGTTGGTGGGAGCTGTTTTGAATCCCCCATTACCACTACCTGCTTTCCGCGCAGGAGGGCGCCCACAGCATCTTCAGGTCTGACCTGGCTGGCTTCGTCAAAGATAATCACATCAAAACGAGTGCTTCTGGGGTCAAGGTACTGGGCAATGGAAAGCGGGCTCATCAGGAAACAGGGCTTGATTTTCTGAATCAGGCCTCCTGCCTTTGTCATGAGGGCACGGATGGGCATATGTCCCCTTTTTCTGTTGAACTCATTGAGCAAAATCCCGGCTTCTGATGCCCTTGATGCTCCGAATGTCAGTTTAGGAGCTTCTTCATAAGCAGAACAGATAATTCTTTTTCTGTTTTCCAGAAGAACTTTTTTGTCAAGCTCCGTGAATTTATTAATCTTGCCTTCGTGCATCTCCCGGATAAAAGTAGAAAGTGCAGGTCTTTCTTTAAAGGCACGGTGCAGGAGGAGCTCTGCATAATTTCCTTCAAAAACAGGGATCATATCACAGGCTTCTATTTTACCTGTCTCAATATCTTCCATCATGGGAGATGCTTTTGTTTCCAGACAGGCCTGCCTGTATCCGAGATACTGGCTCCAGAATACCAGAGAAGAAGTTTCGGATTTCCACTTGCTTACGCGGGATTTAAACTGGCTTATTTTTATGGTCTCGAGATTGTCACCGAACATTTTCCCCAAATCTGCTCCTATACGAGCTCCAACTTTTTCAAGGGAAGTTAAGAACACCTGCTTTGCGGAATTAACCTCACTTATTGCGGATTCGAGTGCAAGCTTATCGATTCCGAGTCCTGCGAGTCTGATGATCCTGTCAGAAAAAATGTTTTCCTTTATGTACTTATTGAAAAGAATTATCCACTCCACATACTCTTTCAGAAGGACAGGGTCGCTTTCAAAACCTTTCCAGTAATCTCTGAAGTATTTTTTGCCTTTCGCCTCAGCCCCCTCGATTTCCAGCCTGTGCAGTTCACATTCGGAAATGCAGGCAAGGTCAAGCAGGATTCTATTATCCTGAGAAGGAACTTCTGAGATATAACAGGCTGAAATCTCTTTTTTGAGCTTTCTATACCCAGAATTCACGATTTTGAAGAGTTTACGGGACAATTCCTCGAATTCCGAGGTATTAAGTTTAAAGATCGAAGGATGAAAAGTCCTTTCTACAAAAGTTTTTAATTCCCGGTACTGCCTGAGTTTCGAAATAAGAGCTTCGGCTTCGGCAATTGAGGCATCGGATTCCCATTCAGGATTCCTGAGCATTTCTTCAGGCAGAGGTTTTGAGGTTTCAAGAAGTTTTGCGGCATCGATTATAACCTTTATTTCCTCGAGAGTATGGGGCTTTGATGTTGCAGAAAGGTCATTGAGGGTTTTTATAGCTGTTTCCAGGACTTCAAAAGCAGAAGCACACTCCTCCGTAAGAGATTCTATTTCCCCAAGATCAGAAGGCAGCACAAGCCCTGGATCGCAACCATACCAGGGATTTTTTCTGGCCGGCCCTAGGGTAGGAAGTACCTGCCCTATTTTTTCTAAAATAGATTCCGCTTCAGTCCAGGCTTCAGGTCCCCATTTTTCAGGCTCCTGGAATTCATAACGAGGCATTTTCAAGCCCTTTGCCTCAAAATAAGCCCTTGTCTTTTCTCGTACTCCGTAAAGCGCATATAGGCTGGGATAGAGAGTGCCTGCAGGTTTTCCAAGGGACTTAGCATATTCGTTTAGTTCCTGTTTTAGCTTTTCGAGCTCGTTTAAGTCCCTGTCAGGGCTTATGGGAGCAGGAGCTGCACGATTTAAAGTTTTTTCCAGCTCTTCAAGTACTGCCTTTTTCCTCGTCTGGTTGCTGTGAATCTCAAGGCAGAGCTCTCCCAGACCTGCAGTATCCAGCCTGCTCTTTACTACCTGAAGGGCGGCCATTTTTTCACTCACGAAAAGTACGCTTTTGCCCTGCGCCATCAGTTCTGCAATTGTATTTGCAATTGTCTGGGATTTTCCTGTTCCCGGAGGCCCCTCTACAACAAGGTTTTTTCCGGTTTTCACATCTTCAATAACTGCTATCTGGGAGGAATCGGCATCCATTATATGGTAAGTATCTTTTGCTGACAGCTTCAGATCAACTTCTTCTTCCAGAAAGCCTTGAACTTCACATTCGGGATCCTGGGGGTTAAAAATCTTCTGGATCAGAGGATGCTCTGCAGGAGACATATCCTCAGGCCAGGTTGCAGGATCAAGGTCCTTATACATGACAAACTTTCTAAAATTGAAAAGGTCAAGGCAAACTTCAGGAAGAAGCTGCCAGTCCTTTTTTTCACGGACTGCCGTGGAGACAGCTTTGAGATAGTCCTCAATTCCTGCTGCTTCTTCAGGCATCTCAAACTCCTGGATCTGGATCCCGAATTCTTTCATTTTTGCCTGCAGGGTAATTGAGGTGAATACTTCATCTCCTGTCCATTGAATACTGAAGTTTCTGCCTTTTCCTATCCTTTTGAGCTCAACAGGAACTAGGAGAAGAGGAGCCTTGGGATTTTTTACGGAAGATTTGTTTTCGCTCCACTGCAGGAAACCCATTGCAAGATAGAGTACAGGGTACCCCTGTTCTTCAAAGATAGAATTAGCCTGGTTAAAAACATAAAAAAGTTTTCTATCAAGGGTATCGCCGTCATCAGGAGTATCCAGAAAAGTTTCAGATCGGGAACTTTGAGGTTTAGCGTCTTCTTCGGAAAGCAGAATTTTCCCTATCGTCTTTAAAAGCCTGCTTTCATTTTCTGCTTCATTCCCTTCTTCCTCCCCGTTTTCAGCTTTTTTGCTTTTTTTGGGCTTTGCTTTTGCCCTGAACCTCATTGATTTTTCCTGGAGAACGAAAAGCTCATAAACTTCCTCAGGAGTTCGTCCTGCAATTGATATTGTTCTTTTCTGGGAAGGACGATAATTAAGAAGGTTATTTCGAAGAGACAGATCAAGCAAATTCTGTCTTAGTGCTTCTAAGTCCCTGACTACATCTACCATAAAAATACCAGGCCCTTTAAAATAATGAATACTACAAACAGCGAATAATTTCAATAACGATTACTTTCAAATAGTGAATACTTTCAAATAATGAATAAATATATTATGATTGATAAGAATGCAGGATATTTAAATAAATTTTGATATGTTCTGCTGGGATCAGAATATTGATCATAAAAGAAATATAAATCGGATAGTTAAGAACTCCTCAGAAAATAATACATTTTAGATTAATACATTCAAGAATAATTTTCTTCTTATACTTGAGAACTTTCTTACTTATTAGACTTGACGGTTTATTACATTTTATTTATAATCATCTTTCCAGTTTTTCCCTCATAGAGAATATCTTCACGTTTTGCTTTCCTCTCCAAGGCTCACAAGAAAAGAGCTGGAAAGAATAAGAAGGCAACCGATAAGAGTTTCGACAGAAATGGGGTCTTTCAAAATAAGATATGCGAAAAAGATTGTACTTACCGGCTCAAGGAGGGAAATTATACTTGCATTCTGAGCTCTAACGTGTACAAGCCCTGTAAAGTAAAGAATTGAACCCAGAGAGGTGATCATTACCCCCAGAAACAGCAGAACAGGCAGGTTTTCAATAAGGGAAGCCATAGATGCCTGCCATACAAAAGGGATTAAAAACACAAGCGTTACCCCGGTTGAGATAAAAAGCTGCTCAAGACCTGAATATTCGTCCCTGAGATAACGAGAGGTCATGATAATACAGGCGTAAAAGAAACCTGCAAAAAGTCCCATCAAAACCCCGAAAAGGTATCCTGATTCAAGACCTGTCTGGCTGAAATCAAGGTTTTCCGGGCCGACAACTATCACTATACCCAGAAGTGAAATAATAAGAGCAGCAAGGCTTTTTCCATCGGGTTTTTCTTTCAACAGGACAGGGGCAATAAGTAAAATGTAAAGCGGAGCGGTATAAAGCAGGAGCACTGACATAGAGACATTTGTATAGCTCACGGCTGTATAATAAGAGATCATTACACCTGCATGCCAGATCCCAAGAAGAATAAGGGCTTTTCTTTTTCCTCGAAGCCGAATTCCTGAGAACTTTCCTGTTGCTGCCATATAAGCCGCAAGGGCAAGAAAACCAAATAGAAGCTGGTAAAAAACCACAGGCCCTTCAGCCATATTATTTATGAAAAGGAAAAAAATTCCCGCAAATCCATAAATAACGGATGCAGCAACTACCTGGACATTTGCTCTTATGTACTCCGGCTCCATGACCCCTGCAAATAAGAGTTTCTGTTAAATAAGGCTTTCTTGGGCTGAATACGGATTACTTCTTTTCTCATGAAAGGGACGAGTCAGGCTTTGAAAGCTTATTTTTCACTCCAAGTATCCTCACAATCACCAGGCTGATCTCAAAAAAGATTACCATGGGCACGGTAACCATGAGCAAACTAAAAACATCAGTGCCGGGTGTGACAGCAGCTGCAACAAACATGACAAGGATATAGATGTGCTTGCGGTAGGTCACGAGAGTATTATATTTTACAAATCCGTTTCGAGTCAGGAAAGTGAGCACTATCGGAAGCTCAAAGACCAGCCCGAAAATAGCTGTGGTTGTTGCTATAAATGAAATAAACTTAAAGATTGAATAAGTAGCAGTTACCCCAGAACTTTCTGCATCCATATAAAGGAACTTAAGAAAGAGAGGCAACATTAAGAAATAAGAATATGCAGCCCCAAGAGCAAACATAATTATAACTGCTATGCTGAGGAAAATAAACTGGCCTTTTCCAATGGATATTGGAATTTTAATTGAATACCTTCTCGAAATGGCCCTATAAGTATAGAATGCAATAATAGGCAGGGTAAAGAGGAGCCCTATTATGATAGAGAGTTTTAACTCCAGCATCATTACTTCGAGAGGAGATACATAAACCAGTTTTGCACCTTCCGGCAGGAGGTCAGTTTTCATTCTCTCGATCAGAGGACCAGTAAATTGGAAAGAGACAATAACGCCTGTGAGAAGAACCGCGGCTATCACAAGCAATTTATTTCGCAGGGTCACTAAGATTGCACTTAAATTTTCAATAGCTTCAGACATATAGAGTACCTATCCGGAAAGCAAAAGGAAATTCATTATCCTATTTAAAGGAGCTCTCATCCTTGCAGGAATTTATATCATCAACTTTCCTTTTCCTATTTTGTTTTTTCCTTTCAGTTTTGTCCAATTTTTTCAATTTAATTATTTCAACTTTTTTCTGAAATTGCCAGTTATTCGGAAGATCACTTATCAACCAATCAGGTTATATTAAAAATAATACTATTATCTTAATCAGATTATATTATATAGTTATTATCTTAATTAAGTTATATTAAGCATATTACTATTTGAACTGAATCATACTATAATGATTTAAATAGCATAAATATTCAGGTATGTAATGTAACTATCAGGTATTAGGTGTATATAGTGGATGTATATTGTTGAAGAGAGGAGTCAAAACACCTGTGAAATTAGCTAAAGTGCGAGATAAGCTATTGTGAAATGAGCAATAGTGTGAGATAAGCTATTGTGAGATATGCTGCACAAAATATGTATGTACAGGATGTTGGAGTACCCTCAGAGGTGTTGAATATCTTTAAAGGAGCTTCCAGGCTCACAATCAATATTATATTCCGACATTAATATATTTAGGTACGTGTAAGTAAGAGCGGAAAAAAAATGGACTCACAACAAACAGGTAGTATAACCCCTTCAGGAAACGTATCTGAAAAGAATTCATGTGCCTCCGGTGTCCCTGGAGACATTGAAGAACCCGTCATGGCCCACCTGTTCGAGCTCAGGAACCGGCTGGCAATTGTTCTAATCTGGCTCTTTATAGGAATAGTTATTGCTTTTCCGTTTTCGGCAAAAGGAATGTTACTTATCTGGAAGGAATTCATAGGTCCCGACCTG
The DNA here is from genome assembly GCA_964498825.1 of uncultured Methanosarcinales archaeon. Lineage (GTDB taxonomy): Archaea > Halobacteriota > Methanosarcinia > Methanosarcinales > Methanosarcinaceae > Methanosarcina. The sequence continues at coordinate 1,783 of CAZCKG010000040.1, read as the reverse complement.
ATAATGACATCATATTCTCCTCTTGAATGGACCTTTGCCCGCATCAAGCTCTCCCTGGTCTTTGCCCTTGCAATTTCGATTCCATTGTCCTTTTATCAGCTTTACAGGTTCGCAGCTAAAGGGCTTTATCCGAATGAAAGGCGCTTTTTCCTTAAAGTTATTCCTGCATCTTTCTTGCTTTTCGTCTTAGGAACTGCAATAGGTTACTTCCTTATCCTGCCTGCGATGTTCAAATACATTCTCTTCTACTCGGGAGATGTGGCTACAGCCCAGCTTTCAGTCCAGGATACCCTTTCAGCCGTGACCACAATTCTGGTAGGTTTCGGGGTTGTTTTCCAGCTTCCCCTTCTTGTAGTCTTTGCAGTGAAAATGGGACTTGTACAGTATCAGACCCTCAAAAAACAGAGGATCCTTATCTACAGTGCAATTATGGCGTTTTCCCTTTTTCTTTCCCCTGACCCGACTTTCATTGCCCAGATTGTTGTGGCGCTTTTGCTTGTAGTCCTTTTTGAGTTCAGTTTGATACTGATCCGGCTATTTTAACTTCGATTTTGATAATTTTATGGAAATAAGTTCCATCAAAAGAACCTTCCTTTTTAAGAAATTTCCACCTAAAGCCAGTCTACATACTGTTTTAAAAGAATTTTTATATTTGGTTGCTGATAATAGCCATCAATGATAGGTTCCACTGAACTACTCGCAATCGCAATTGCTGCTCTCTTCCTCTTTGGACCTCAGAAGCTTCCAGAGCTTGCACGGTCTCTCGGGAGTGCAGTAGGGGAGTTTAAAAAAGCCCAGCGCGCCGCTGAGCTGGAACTTACGGAATTTGATGCCTACACCCGAAAAACTGGAAATAAAGCCAGCGAAAAAGAGGAAGAAAAGGAAAGACTTGAAGTTAGCCCCACGGAAAATGGGAAAGAAAAAAGAGATAGTGAAAACAAAAATAGGGAAGTAAAAACCAATCCATTAAGTGCGCTGGAGTGTAGATCCTCTATTCCTGAGCAGGAGAAAACTCCTGACAATCAAATACCGAAGTGAAATAAATATAAACTGCTAAAAAAGCAGAATAAAAAAACTTAAATAATATAAAATACTCCTGATAATAGTGCAAAATAGAACCTTTATATAATATGAAAAAGCTTAGCCTAAATTAAAGATATTCAGGTTATCAACTTAAATAGTCAGATATTTTTGCATCACTTACATAGCAATTATTATCACTAAAAGTTCAACATTATTAAGAAAACGAAAAGCTTGAGGTCCAGCCATGATAGGCACACAAGAACTTGCAATAATTTTTGGAATAGCTGTACTTCTTTTTGGGGCAAGCAAACTCCCGGAACTGGCCCGTTCCATGGGAAGCTCTGTAGGAGAATTCAAAAAAGCCCAGAAAGAATCCGAAAAAAGTCTTAAAGAATTTGAGAAATCACTAACTGAGCCGACGCCAGTCCCAAAGAAAACCAAGGTGCAGGAAACAGCTGAAAAACTTGGAATTAACATACAGGGCAAGACCGACGAGCAGCTTCTTGAAGAAATCCAGAGGCATGCCGAGAGGCCAAAAGAAGTCTCAGAACCATGAAAAAAACCTGAAGGATAAGCTTTTCTTTTCGCTAGATTTTGCTCAATTATCTATTGGAATTTTTCATAGTTTGATCATATATTTTATATTTTATATTTTATATTTTCTCATGTTCTCATGTTCTCATGTTCTCATTTTCGATTTTCAGATTTGTTTTAACCGAAAACTTTTTTGAGTTTAATTCTAAATAAATTGAAAAAGCCA
>CAZCKG010000039.1:0-13665 GCA_964498825.1 uncultured Methanosarcinales archaeon | reverse complement strand
TATTCCACTCATAGTACCAGCCGCTGGTACCAACAAATACATTCATACAATCCCCCTCTTTTTTTCGATAGGACTTACGCGGTTGAATTGAATAATCAACAGCGTCAAACCCTCAACTGTCCAAAGCATCTAATTATTAGTGATGTCCAATGATCTTGATTTTGGACCTCAAGTGCGTAAGTCCTATTCGATAATTTGCGCATAAAACTTATAAGGAGTTAACAAACAGAAGTATAATGGGATTCATATAAATTTTCCAGTATCGTCTGAACTACACAGTATGAACCTGGAGGACTCTTTTACTGTTGTTCACATTACTAAATGTAAACTCTATAGCAGTTCATAATTCCGGATAGGTTCATTATTTTGCTTTTTTAACCTTTGCATCTTCTTCACTGAGCCCTGTCCAGATAACCTTATACCCCAGCTTTTCGAGTGCAGGATAATAAAGACTTTTGTCAAGCCCAAAACTTTCAAAGACTTTCACTGCATCTGAGTATATCTTCACTGCCCCGGGTTTTTCAAGCTCTAAGTCTATTCTCTCAAGTAACTGCTTATGGATGACATAGTTTTCAAGAAGGAAATAATTTCCAGATTCCGCGGATTTTGAAAGCCTTTCTTCAACCTCTTTTTTTAAAGCATCAATAATGACTCCTTTTTCAGAGGCAATTTCTTCAAGGCTTACCAGTTCTCCGGAAAATGAAAGTTCTGTTTCCTGAAGTGCTGATCTGTCCTCAATAAGCTTTTTTTCCTCGTATTTTCGAAGTAATCTCATGACCTCATTTACAGGGATCTTTTTATCAAAGAAAATTACTTCCTGAGCAGGGAAATCCTTTTCAGAGCATTTCAATTTTCTGTCAATCAGAAGAATAAGAGGTTCTTTTACTTCTCTTAGTTTTCCAACTTTCTTTTCAAGATATTCCGGAGTCCAGAAGCCCACAATTTCCAGATAAACCTTCAAATTATCCCTTTGAAGAGAAAAATCCGGGATAAAAGCGAATTTTCCGGCTTTAAGAATTGTCGGCTCTCTTTTTATTTTCCAACTCCCTAAGCTGAGGCTGCCAAATGCCTGTTCGAGTGTGCTGTCATAGATTTCTTCTTCTACATCCGTTTCCTGATTTTCGACATCTCCTTCTGCAAATCCTATTCGAGCTCCTTCCACAATTTTCTTTTTGGCTTTTTTTCCGATTTCTTCCTTTCTGACTTTTTCGCTCTTACCTACTTCATAACTTTCCCTTTCTTCTTCAAGTTGAATATCTAAAAATATGGTTTCTGAGTATCTGATCGCTTCTGGCGAGGGTTTGAAAGCTTCTTCCGAGCTGTCAAGGGTAAATTCGAGGATACGTTTTCCCTGAAATCCTTTATGGAGGATGCCTGCCTTTAATTTCCAACCTTTTGACCTGAGCAGGGTTGGGAAAAGTTTTGCAAAAGAATTCCCATATCTTTCCGACATCCGGAAAAGAGAAGCTGGCCCGTCAAGATGGAGATGGGCGCCTCTTAGTTCTTCGGCTTCTCCTTTTGCCTCTTTTCTCTTATACTCCTCTTTTCCGATCTCTTTTTTACGACCTGCTTCTTTTCCACCTGTTATTTCTTCATCTGCTCCTTTTTTGTCTACAGGCTCTTTGTCTGCTGGTGGCTCAGTGTCTTCCAGGGAGTACATAAGTCCTGAACGAAGGATTTTCCAGAGTATTTTCTGAAAATCGCCTTTTATCCACATATCAAGGTCAACTGCCCTGAAGAGAAGGGTCTGGGTAAGGGAAATATTATACATTTTGAGAAGCTCTGCGGGTGAGAGAGAAAGAAAGCTTTTCACGACCTGATTTTCCTCAAGGTCAGCCCAGAGTGTTTTCTCAAGCTCCTGCACGGAAATTGAAAGCTTCTTTGCCGCTTTCTGCATTGCTTCCTTTTTTTCGGCAGGAGAAAGAGCCATTCCTTTGCAGGCTTCAAAGATTTCTTCCCTTGCCACTGAAGGGTCAACAACAGCATCCGTTTCGATGACAGCCCGCCTTCCAAGGAGTTGAGAAAGGCCCCGAACGAAGCGGTAATTCATCTCTTCATATCCCTCAAGTTCAGCCAGAAGAGATCCATAGGTTTTTCCTACATGCTGCTCGAAGGTTTCTATCAGGAGCCTTGCAAGTTCCAGGTTTTCAGAATCAAAGGGTGTATATTCAGGCTGTATTTTTCCTCTGGAAATACGAGTTACAAGCAGGTCAGATGTGAGCAGCAGAGCCACCTCCTGGACTTCCAGGTCTTTCTGGAGTTTCAGGATTCTCTGGACCTTTTCTTCCTTTAATTTGACTTTCATTTTCAGCTTTTCTGTCAGTTGTTCCGTCAGTTATTTCGGGTTTTTTTCGGGTTGAAACAGCCTCTTTTCTCCTTCTTGCAGTTCCGGTTTCAGTAGTTTCTTCGGATATTATTTCGTAAAGTAGCGCTTCTTTTCCTTCTTTTTTCCTGAGGATTCTGCCGAGGCGCTGGACATATTCTCTTTTACTACCAGTACCGCTTGCTATAATCCCTATATTTGCTTCAGGGACATCAATGCCTTCATCGAGTACCTTTGAAGTAACCACAGCTCTGTAAGTTCCTGCCCTGAATTTTTCAAGAATGGAATTCCTTTCTTTTGCAGGCGTCCTGTAGGTAATTGCAGGGATTAGAAATTCTCTGGAGATTCGGTGGACAAGACTGTTGTGTTCAGTAAAAATAAAAGTCCTGTCTTCTTTATGGGTTTCCAGAATCTCTTTTAGCTTTTCAAGTTTTGAATCACTGTTAAAAGCAAGGTCTCTTGAAGCATTTCTTGCAAGAAGGGCTTTTCTGGCTTGAGGATCCCTTCCACTTTTCATAACCAGTTTCCGAAAGTCCTGTGGGCTTTTCATTATCATTCCGGTTTTCCTGAGATAATCAAGAAACACTGAATATTGCTTTTCATACTCTATCCGTTCCTCGTCCGTGAGTGCAGTAGCTATCCTTTTAATTCTATAAGGGGCAAGGTGTCCGCCTGTAAGTTCAAAAACCTGCTTTTCGTAAACCTTTCCTCCTACAAGTCTGTTAAGCTCAGAGTGAAGTTCGTCTTCCCGTTCGTAAGTGGCTGTTAGCCCAAGTCTGCAAGGGGCTGCGGAAAATTCGGCAATGCTTCTGTACCCGGCTGCAGGCAGGTGGTGAACTTCATCAAAAATAAGGAGGCCGAATCTGTTCCCGAGAGTTTCGGCATGAATATAAGCAGAGTCATATGTAGAAACCGTTACCGGAAGAATTTTCTTTTCTCCTCCCCCAAGCTTTCCGATTTCCATAGAAAAGGCTTTTTCAAGCTGCTTTTTCCACTGTTCGAGCAGGTCAAGGGTCGGGACAACCACAAGAGCAGGGATATTACAGCCTGCAATTACCCTTATCCCGACAAGGGTCTTTCCGCTTCCTGTCGGCAGGACGAGAACTCCCCATTTCTCATTCTCCCCCCAGGCAATGAGAGCCTCTGCCTGGTAATCCCTGAGCTTGAGTTTCTGTCCTGAAGCTTCATATGCTGCTGCAAGATCCGGACATGGAATGAGGTCAAGCACTTCGTCTTCAAACTGGATTTTAGAATTTTTTAAGTAGTTAACCGTATCTCTGTAATACATGGCTAGAGCTCTGAAGCTTCCACTCCTCTCATCCCAGACTGCATTGGGAACTCTTACATTGCCCTGTATAAGCAAAGTCCCCTGCTTGAAGCTGATTTTGATCATTGTTTACTAAAAGTCTAGATATTATATATAATCGTTCTAGGGACCTAAAAAGATCACATCGAGACTATAGCATATTATGTTTTATTTTTCCAAGAGCTATTGCAATTTAACAAACTTTTCGATATGCTAAAATTCTCTTCATTTTACTCAGATGCTGAAAGTGTACTCCCTTTTTCAGAATTGATCAATAACTCATGTACACGACCAAAGAGTGCAATATGGAGAATTTACATAGACATGCAATACATTATGCAAAAAAATACTGCTTATTAGTGGTATTTTTGCAGGAGAGCCATAGTTTCTTTATTCGTGATAAAAAATATTAAAAAGTTTGGCTGAAAGTTAAGGAAAAAAGCACCGCAATAAATTAGCTTAAAAATTAAAAATCAAAGCTACCTGCAAAGCAGGCAACCTGTAAGTCCCATACATATTAGCGTTCGCCTCTCTAGAGGCTTGCCGTCATAAGAAAAGCGAGATAATTGCAAGTATAACAAATATTATGATTAACCACTTTGCAATCTCCATGGAAAAGCCGGCAATCCCCCGTGCACCCAGTATATAAGCAACCAATGCTAATACCAGAAAAACTACAGCAAGTCCTACCAAATCAGGTATCTTTTACTCCCCCCGGTTATTATTTAATCAATATAATTATTATATTATATGTATATATAATTTGACTATCAAAGTAAGTAACTTTCTCTTAATGATTTTATTTTTTCAATTGAAATCTTCTTTTATAATTGTTTTGACCGATTAAATAGAATTTTTTAATCTGTTTTATTTATAGGAAAATAGTTCCATGTTTCTTATCTATTCGAAACGTATGGGAAAAATGCAACTTAATAAGAACAAAATATATCAAATAAATCTTCTTTTCATTCAAAAAAAGGAGTACCGTATCTTAAACTAGAACTAAAGTAGAAAAAGACTGGATAGAAAAAGACTAATAAGTCTAATTCAATAACTTTAGTAAAATGAAAAAAGGGTCAAATTGGTTCAGACCCTTTTCTCTTCTTTTAATTTACAAGTCTTACTTCAATTTTGTTCCGCATTCTCCGCAGAATCTGGTATTCAGGCTTACATTGTTCCCACAACTCGGGCATTTTGCCAGAGCTATGGATGCCCCACAATTGTTACAGAACTTTCCTTCTCCAGAGGGCTTACCGCATTCAGGACATACTGTTTGCCTTCTTTCGATTTCACCCTTGAAGACATTTGCGTTATCTGCCTTTTCCCTCATCTCTGCTACCATGCGTTCTGCCCTTATGGCAGTCAACTCGACATTTTCTCTTGGTGCGCACTCTACGCAGAGATTATCCTGTTCGTTCCAGTCAGACTCACAGACATATTTTTTACATCTGGAGCACCTGTAGAAGTGCTCTTTTGCTTCATTCTGGGCAAGTTCAAAGGCCTCTTCCCATTCCTTTCGCCACTCTGGAGACATGCCCTGTTTCCGGTCGTTAAGAATATCCACGCCTCTTTCGATTGCATTTCCAAGGCGGTACTGGCCTAAAAGATCAGAACCTGCAGAGAGTGTTCTTCCAACCATCCCGAAAAAGCCCGTTTTTCTGTATGTTCTTGATTCAATAAACCTTGTCATGTATCCATCCTGGCAGATATCACAATAGAAAGTAAACTGAAAACCGGCTTCGGAACTGTTATCTTCGTAGTTTCTCGTAAAAGGCTGAAGTGATTGATTATTCTGGAATTCCATTTTATCACCTTAACAGCTTACCACATTTGAGACATTTCTTGTTTGTAATGGACTGTTCAGTCCTGCATTTAGGATCTGGACAGATAATGATCATTGGAATGCCACAGCTATTGCATTTTTCTCCAATAAAAGTTTCTTTTCCACAACTAATGCATATACTCCACAGAGAAAGTCCACAATGTCCGCAAACTTTTGCCCCATCTTCAAGAGGATACCTGCATATAAGGCATCTCACAGGTCCAAGAGGATTTTCCTGTGTGCAGAAAGGACAGAAGTTGGAATCTCGAGAAATCAATTTGCCGCAGTATTTACACGGGTGTTTGTAACTGGCTATATCTATTCCCCTTCTCTAGTTTATATTTGTCCGAAGATATCTGGACAAATATTTTACCAGTAAATATTCTATTATTGTTTTTTAATTTTCCGGTATTAACGTGTAAAGTCCAAAAATTTAAAAAAGTTTATACTTTGAATAAATTAAAAAATATCAGGCTTTAAAAAACATTACTTGTCTCAAAATCAGAAATATCTAAAAATTCTTATTTGTTTCTCTTTAATCTCCATAGAAGGTTTCATTCATTTCTGTAAATCGTACTTTAATTTCTATAAATCGTACTTTATCGTCATGATCTTCTTGAAATACTATTCACACATGTTAAAGGTTTAAAAAAGCATAGATTATCAAGAAATTGCAGAATGTAAACCAAAAAAAGTATTATAATATTATAAACATTATAATTTTATAAACATTATAATTTATAAACATTATAATTTATAAACATTATAATGTTTATAAACAATCATTCAATGATCTTTCTAGCTTCAATATAGTATCGTTTCTCGTTTTCCCTTCCCAGAGAAAATGACTTTCTTGGAAGGACACCTTTCTTTTTTATAAGAGAAAAAAATTCACTTTTTTTCAGGGAAGGAAGGAAGAAACCAATGTTCCCTTTCTCTTTTCCTAGTTTTTCCACAATCTCAGGATCGTGTTCATACTCAACTGAATAGTCATCAATAATCTCATCAAGAGTCTCTACTTCAAGATCGTGTTTTGGATTATCAAAGATCAGTACACCGCACCTGTCTTCCGTAATAAATCCGATTAAATGACCGGTTGAAGAACCGATATTCGATAGGTCTTCTGTTAAATTACAGTCTGGAAGTTCTATGATCCTTGCATTGAATTTACTAAGAAGTTTCTCAGGTTCTACTCCCTTTACAACCCTGTGAATTGGCTCAAAAGTAAGGCCTGGGTCGTGAATGTTTACAAGTTCAACCATAGCGTACCTTGCAGGATGATTCTCAGGCACAGTTTTTTTAATCTTTTCCCAAAAACTTTTTGCTGCAGCAAGGCTATGATTTCCATCACCAACAAGAAGGAGCCCGAGGGCTTGAATCTTTTCCGAAATTTCTTTAATTATTTTCTCGTCACCGAGCTTATAGCCTGTGATGTGACCTCCTCCTTCCATCAGTTCAAAGTCGTAAACCTTATTGCCTTCATATACAAAATCATGTATAGTCCTGGGAATTACCTCGAATTCAGGGTCATTATATAATACCAGAATATGGGAAAGCTCTAGATCTGCGTTTTCTCTGATTCTTACTCTTGCAGGAAGCCTTTCTTTAATCGTTCCTTCAGTGGGCCGAATAAAAGAATCAGATCCGTTAAATTCATATTCTTCGAGATCAATTGCAGCTACAAGGCCTGTTCTCTCATTGTCTGAGACAGAACGCTTTATAAGGATAAAGCTGGGGCCATGGTCAGTAAGAATTTTTTTGTAATTACTTATATTTTCATGAATCTTTTCTACTCTTTTTTCGTCTAAAGGAAGATAAATTTCCGGATAAATCAGGTTTAAAGCAGAAGGAGTGTTTCCAACAAATTCTTCAACCCTTTGCCAGTATTCCATATCCTGAGTGTGCTGATCGCAGGCAATTACTGCCCATTTTTCCCAATTATCCCTTGGAAGAAGAATGTGAGGGACGTGCAATATCATGATTTATTAAAAAAAGAAAGAGGATATAAAGATTTCTGAAACTATCTTTTTAATGTCAATTTCCGGAAAATTCTCTCACACAACTATGTATGAATAAAATTTTCCGAAGTGAGATACTTGCGAGATACTTGCTGCTTCATTTAAGTAGATTATTCTGCAACAAACTAGGGATAGGCCAGTACAGCCTGGATGTGTCGGATACTTGGAGATACACCAAGATTATACTATTTTTTGCGACTGTGAACTTTATGGAAAAAGCGTAATATAAATAGCCTAGAGGCGCTGCATCCATTAACTGCATTCCCCAATACAGTTTCTTCGGAACATTATGTTCTCCAAATGTACTGTTTCGAAGATGGATCAGCGCCTTCCAGAGATTTTTGTCAGGTGGCAGAACTCTCCATTTCACTTTCCAACTCCATATATAACATTATACCATTGATATTTTAAATTAATTCTAGCAAAAATTTTTCTCAAATAAAAAACATTTCGGCATAAAAAATTTCAAAGCAAGAGTATAGATCTGCATTTTATATGTAAGTACCTTAAAAAATTACTTCCTTTGCGTAGCTACGGACAGTGGTTCACTTCACCACATCATATCCAGCATTCTTTGGCGCGGTCATGTTTCCAGGAAATATGTATACTTTATCGTATCTGTCCTTTTCAGGATTGAGCTGCATACTAAACGTCTGGAATTGTCTTAATAAATAACTACTGAGGCGAGAAAGATCAAAATATATCTAACAGTCTATTTATATTTGACCAAACCCCCGCAAGTCCAGTAAAAATTATTAAAATTTCCCTTTAAATAATAACAGCGTGCTTCATATATTTTTTGAAAAACATCATCTTGGTCGTGTCCGTGAGTCATTGATCAATTCCGGAAAAGTAAGTATATCCTCCGTATTTTAGGAAAATGTATAGAGATTCTATTGCTTACGGTTTTCAATAACTCACTCCCACGACCATCATCTTTACTGGAAAAGAAATTAAAGCTGACAGTGATACTTATTAATGTGAATCTAAATATAAATAATAAAAATATAAATACAATGTAGATATTATACAGAGTAGTATACGCGCAAAAATTTCACAAAAATCTGGCAAATTTAATCCGTTTCTTAGTTCTCTATCTTTCGCAATCTTGATATATTGATAGGCATATCCATCGTGAGACTGACCTACTAAATTCAAAAAATCATATTAATTATTCCTTTGAATACACATCAGAGTTTTCCATGATTCATAAAAAAGAAAAACCCCAGGCTTCGGATCAACAGAAACAAAAAAGAAACCGACAGGAGCTGAAAGATTCTCAAAATTCGAGTAAGAAGAATCTAAAGTTCAGTGAAAAACACACAGAAGACAAATCTCGAAGCCTTAATAAAAGTTCTTTCAATAAGAGCCCTAGCGCTGAAAAAAGCTCGAATTCAGCCAGAAATACTTCCCAGCGCTTCGAATATGAAGATGACCATATTTTCTGGTGCCCGAAATGCAACCTCCCCCTGATAGGAGAAAAATGCGGGAGATGCGGCAGTAAAGGAGAAATTATTCGGCTTTCCCAGCCTGCTGATGTCAGATTATGTTCTCCTTACGAGAGGGAAGTGCTTGCAAGGCAACTTTATTCAGCTTTCGGCTCCAGTCCTCTTGGAGAGAGGCTCATTCTTCTCAATAAGATTCCTGGTGAGGATAAAACTGATGAAGTAATCGTAGATGGTTTCATTTTCGGAATTCTCCGTTTTGAGCTCTCTAAAATGGATTACAGCTTTGAACCTTCCCTTCATGGAGCAAAAATTCTCCTGAAATATGCTACAGGCAAGAAAGTCGGACTTAAGAAAGCAAACAGACATCTTAACGGAAAAAATATCTCTGTAGAGATTGTCGGGTCTTTTGATTCCAATATAAAGGCAGGAGATTTCGTCCTTGTGACTGCAGGCAGCCTTACGGGATATGGAGTATCCTATATTGATGGTGTGGATTTTTCAGACCTGAAAAATCTGTCTGAAAACAAAGACCTGCCTGAAAACAAAGTTTCGACTGAAACTGAAGTCCTAATTGAAAAGGAAACCAGAACGAGATCTGAATCTTCACTTGATGCCGGGAGAAAAGTTATCCGAATCAGAAAGGTTGACAGCAATGAGGCGTCCCTTAATCCTGAAATCCCGGACATCGGGGCATGCATAGAAGCTAACAAAAAACACCTGCAGGTTCTTGGCAAAAACGCAATCAACACTATTCGCGGAATTGTTTCCAGAACCGAACATAAAAACCTGCCAGTGTACGTTTCTTTTAGCGGGGGAAAAGACAGCCTTGTGGTGCTGGACCTGGCGCGGGCCTCCCTAAAACAGAGAGAACTCAAAGCTTTCTTCCTCAATACAGGAATAGAATTTCCAGAGACTGTCGAGTTTGTAAGACGTTTTTGCCGGGAGATGGAAATTTCTCTTGAAGAGGTGGATGCTGGTTCTGCTTTCTGGGAGCAGGTAGAAAAATTCGGGCCTCCTGCAAAGGATTTTCGCTGGTGCTGCAAGGTATGTAAACTGGCTTCTGCGGGGGACCTGGAAGCAGGGAAAGGAAGCTGTTCTCTCTCAAATAAAGAAACAGGTAGCATAGCTTATCTGACAATTGACGGCAAGCGAAAACATGAATCCTTTTCAAGGGCAAGGATTGCTGCAAGTGAAACAAATCCCTTTGTTCCCGCCCAGCTTAATCTCTTTCCTATCAGAGACTGGAAAGCACTTGAAGTCTGGCTTTATATATACTGGAGAGGACTTTCATACAATCCGCTCTATGATCTCGGCTTCGAAAGGGTGGGTTGCTGGCTTTGCCCGTCAGCTCTAGCTGCCGAATATGCAAGGGTAAAAGAGCTACACCCTGAGATGTATGAGAAGTGGAATACTTTCCTGTACGAATGGGCAAAATCCAGAGGCCTTCCGGAAAAATTCGTAGAACATGGGTTCTGGCGCTGGAAGGAACTGCCTCCTAAAATGCTCAGGCTGGCAGAGGAACTCGGGATTACCGTTCTTGCAAGAGAAAATACCGAAATTTTTGAAATTACAGTGGTAAGTGGAATTTCCCCATGTAGGGCTGGAGGCTTTTCAATTGAAGCAGGAGTTCGGGGTATCAGGGAAAAAGAAGCTGCAGATTTCGTAAATGTGCTGGGAAGTACGGTTTACGCGGAAGAGCTGGGCATGTTGCTGGTCAAAACCGGAAAAGGAACTGTAAAGTTTTTTTCAAATGGCAACCTGCTTGTAAGTTCGGAAACAAAGGAAAAAGCTGTAAGCCTTTTTAAGGAAACTGCCAAGCAATTCATAAGGCTTTCCCGCTGTACAGGCTGCGGTATCTGTGTAAAGGCATGTCCTGAAGGAGCAGCTTCTATTAAAGAAAAAAAGCCCTGTGTAAGTGAAGCTTGTATCAGATGTGGAAAATGTACTGAATCCTGCGTAGTGACCAGGTATTTTAACAAACTTGTACCCGATCTAAACCAAAAATTAAAAGTTTAAATTTAGCATTTGTGCATCTCTTTGACGAAAATTAAATAATTATAGTAGATTGAATCTTTTTTTGCAGATCCTTTATTTCCTGAAATTTCTCTACTTTTCCTTCCGAAATCGTAAACCCTACATCTTTTAAGCTATCAAGAGCCATTTCCGCTACAACGGAAGAATTGGTTAGAAGTTGTTCTTCTGCCTGAATTCTTAATGTTTCAAGTACCCGCTGGCTCTGCAGAGCAGCTTCATTAAGTTCCTTCTTTAAGGAAAGTTTCCCTATTTCTTCTATGGAAAGCGCTGTTGAACTGAGAGCTTCATCAAGGTATTTTTCCGCAGCTAGTTTCCCTATCTCCTCAAGCAAGAGAAGCGTACTGATGGTTTCAAGTTCAATTTTCTCTGCTGCTGCCTTTTTTCCAATCTCTCCCAGACCTGTTGCTACGTTGAGCACAATTTCTTCCATACCCTGCTTTGCAGCAGAAGCCCCTATTTCTTTTAAAAGTAAGGAAAAAGTAATTGTCTTTTCCTGACTCTGTCGCTGTGGGGAAAATTTCCATATTTCTATCAGGGTTGTAGCAGCAACCTTTGAGCCAGCCTCAAGCGAGTGCCTGGCTGCGACTATTCCCAGTCTTCCCATTGCAATAAAAGCTTTATTGAGAGAAGATTCGTATCCCTTTTCTGCTGCTTTCTTTGCCAGTTTCCCAAGGGCTAGAGAGGAATTGATGGTAACAAGTTCCATTTCGTTTTCTGTGGCTGTCTGTGCTAAATCCTCAATTGAAAGAATAATTCTCTGGACATCTGCTTCTTCATTTTCAGATATGAAATCTGCTGCAATCGCTGTAAGGGAGTCCAGAGCCTGGAAAACTTTATTCTCATCTCTACTCTCAATTGCAAAGTCGCCTGTTTTAACCGCTTCTACCTCATTTAATGCAATCATTCTTTTTGCCCCTCTTTCATTAGTCTTGGTAACAAATTGAGTTCAAGCCCTTTTTCGTCGCATTTTGAAAGTATGTCTATACCTATTATCCACATACTGTCAATCTCAAATTATTATTATACTATAAGTTATTTGGATATCTATGAGGTTAAGACATTATTAGTGTTACTGTTTATCTTATTCAATATTATATATTTAAGAAAAGTTGGTGCCATTAAACGATTTGTTATTATTGACAAAAAAAAGAAGGGTAAAATCGACTCTGTAGGAATCCTTCGAGATGAGAAGTATCCAAGTCTCCATTAATTTGAACTGAATAGAATGATCTCTTTTTGCTGATTAATTTTCAGCTCATTGCAACTGATTTGGATAGTTTTTCCACAGAGCCATAATAAGGGAATTTTTTAACATGTTTTTATGGTTGTGAAAATATACTATGTCTCAAAAAGTAGTAGAGAGAAGCCCCTCGTGTGTGGAGCAGGAACTGTACTCTCAAGGGAAAGATGGTACAGTATATGATGATACACGTGAGAATTAAAATTTCATGTTTTTTCTGCTGTGCTGAATTTTATAATGAATTCCGTTCCTTTACCTATTTTTAATTCGATTGTGCCATTCAGCTGATCCACAAGGATGTTTACAAGCTGCAAACCAAGGGTGTCAGAATTTTTAAAATCAGTTTTTTCAGGGATGCCAATTCCGTTATCTGAGACTATAAGAGTGTATTGAGTACTTTTTCCGGAAAATTTGTCTTCACTGTCACTCAGCTTATCTTCAGCTTTTTCACTGAAAAGTTTAATTTGAACTTCTCCTGTTTTTCTGTCTGGAAATGCATATTTTAAGGAATTGGAAACAAGTTCATTAATGATCATACCTAATGGGACTGCGATATCCATATCAAAGAAAACGTTTTCTTTAAGTTCCATATTTAAGCTAACATCAGTATTTCCAAGACTGTATGTCTGAAGAAAGTTCTCAACGAGTTTTTCAAGGTATAATGAGAAATTCAATGTATCTGTTCCTTCACCTTCGTGCAACTCTTCATGGATAAGAGCAACTGAAGTTACTCTTTCTTGGCTTTCTCTGAAGGCTTCAAGAACTTCTGAATCATTAATATCCTTTCTGCCTTTGAACTTTTCAGCCTGAAGGTCAAGAAGTGAGGAGATTACCTGAAGATTATTCTTGATTCTATGATGGATTTCCTTTTTACGGGCAATCTCAATGTTCGCCAGGGCGTATTCAGCTTCTCTTCGCTTGGTTATGTCAGTGAGCATACTCAGAGAGCCCATAAACTTGCCATCCTTATCAAAAAGAGATTTAGCGTTTAGATGTGCCCATATGGGGGAGCCATCCTTTCGCATTAATTTCAATTCATAGTTTCCATTGATACCCTTCTGCCTCCTTTCCAGACTCAGTTTGGCGACAGCCTTACTTTCTTCACTGATAAAGTCCCATATAGGTCTGCCAATACCTTCTTCTAGACTGTATCCAAACATATCCGTTATTTTTTTATTAGCGTAAGTGATTATTGCTTTGTCATTGATTGTGAGTATACCTTCGTTTGCTGTCTCTACAATATTGCGGTACTTTTCCTCGCTCTCTCGTAGAGATTCCTCTACTTTTTTACTCTCAGTAATATCCTGAGTCGTCCCTCTAATTCTAACAGGATTGTTGTTATCATCGAAAACAACTTCGCCTTTCGTATGTGCTGTGCGCTCCTACCCATCGACTAGAATTATTCTGAAATCAGCTTTTATTGGCTTTCTATTTAATGCCCCGTTAACGGCATTATCTATGTAATCTCGATCAT
>CAZCKG010000038.1:0-13732 GCA_964498825.1 uncultured Methanosarcinales archaeon | reverse complement strand
TTCAATAAAGTTCTGGACATAATTAGTAAAGCCTTTCTTTACATATTACTGATAGCATTAATTGGGGGATGATAAAAACATATTAGATATCCTCTTTACTATTTTTTGGTCCCTTGAAAATGGATTCAATCACATGGTAACCAGTGCACTGACTGTTTTTATTGTTATTGATCTTTCCAAAGCTTTTGTTGATTATCATGAAAACGATAGAATCAAGCTTACAGATATAAAAGATGCCATAATTTTAATAGTCCTGTGAGATTCAGTGGGTCTATATTCCAAGGAATTCGGATATCAATTCATATTAAGTCTGGCTGCATCACTTTTTGTACTCGGCGTAATGAGAGTTCTTGCTATCAAATACTCTCCAGCAAGAAATCAGTGGTCTCATATCTTTTTACCAGAAGAAGGACAACTTGCAAAAGCAGGTTTAAGAAACATATTTGTAATTACAATCCTGTTAATGACAATAATTAACCTTTTTGAAGACGACTCAGGAATTATCTCATCGCAACGAAAAAGCGTTAGATAGTCTTTTAAAGAGGAGAATAATATTAAATATTGAGTCTGTTATTGAAAAAATAAATATAATCCGATCAAAGTTATTTAGAGAATAATTTACTTCAAGATTCGAAACTGTATCAAAAGCACCACTTCGTACTGTGGAATATAATAAAAGGTATATTAGAATAAGAATAATTACGAAAAACGTTTGCCTCTTAAGATTTTTCTGGATTAAAAGATTTTAAGAGGAAAAAGAAGTTACTTATCGGCGAATTTCAGATGAAATTCTTACTGTATCTCTTTATCCCGTTTAACACTCGACTCAGTGGCCGAAAACTTAATTGATACTTAATTTAATGACTGAACATTCAGTTAAATTCTCAAATACTCAATTAGCTTTTTTTGTTTCCTTATTAAACAGCAATATTCTTATAAGATCTTTATTCCATCCCAATCGGAAAGTCCTGCATTAAGAACTCCTTCATGGACCATCTTCTCAATCTCATTTTCAACCTGTCTGTAAGTGAACTGATAGTCATATGAGATCGCAGAAATGATATCTGGACTATAGTGGAACCTGTTTGGAAAGGCTTCATTGAACATTGATACATTTTCGATAATCAAATTTCTGAGCTGTTCCATTTTTATCACCTCTTGTAAAGTCAGTATTTAGTTCGTTATTTTTTATTTTCTTTTATTATTCCCCTCGACGCACAACAATAGTCTGCCAGTCATTTATAGCTTTCCGACATGTCCTATATAGATTATTATGTATAATAAAAAGAAGCAATTAAGTTTAAAATGCTGAGTCTAATTGTTGAGGCACTAGATAGTCATAGATTCGTATAGTTTAGCTAGTTCAGTTTGACACGTTCAGCCCTAGTAAGATAAACTACACTCTCACATATGTTACAGCAATGGTCAGCAATCCTTTCAATGTAGCGAATCAGGAAAAGTAAGTATGTGGCTCTTGAAATCATACTTGTATCTTTTGCCATCATTTCAATTAGTTCAACCCAAACTGCGTAAAAGAGCTTGTCGACTTCGTCATCCCTTGCTGCTGTCGCTCGTGCAAGTTCAGGGTTATTAGTTTCAAAGGCTTTGAGGGAATTTTCAAGCATATATGCTGCAGTATCTGCCATTTTTTTTATATCTTCTAAAGACTTTACATGCTTCCCTTCAATTTTTCCAGGTATTTTAGCAATATTGATTGAAAGTCCAGCTATTCTTTTAAGGTCTGCTGCAATCTTAAGTGCAGACACTACAAGCCTTAGGTCACTTGCTATTGGTTGCTGAAGCGCAAGCAGGTCAAAAATAGAAACCTCAATTCTTTCTTCCAAGGTATCCATTTTGGGCTCAAGGGTAAGAACCCTATTAGCATGCTCAATATTTAGATCTATAACAGCTTCTATGGAATCTCTGAAGATTAGTTCAGACATTTCTCCCAAAGAAAGTACGGACTCTTTGAGAAGATCCAACTGATGAAAATATCGTTCTCTAACCATTTTAATCACCCAAACCTGCCAGTAATATAATCTTCAGTGCTTTTTTCCCTGGGATTTTCAAAAATCTGTCTGGTTTGACCAAACTCAATCAACTCCCCCATAAGGAAAAATCCTGTATAGTCTGAAATTCTTGCTGCCTGTTGCATGCTGTGGGTTACAATTACTATTGTGTAATCTTTTTTAAGATCCATAATCAGTTCTTCAATTCTTGCAGTAGAAATTGGATCAAGTGCGCTACAAGGTTCGTCAAAAAGGATTATTTCAGGTTTTACAGCCAGAGTTCTGGCAATGCAAAGTCTCTGCTGCTGCCCCCCACTCAGGGAAAGAGCAGATGATTTCAGTCTATCCGAAGTTTCTTCCCAGATAGCAGCCGAACGAAGGGCATTTTCAACAATTCCATCAAGATCTTTCTTATTTACTCCGTGGATACGTGGTCCATATGCAATATTTTCATGGATTGACATAGGGAATGGATTTGGTTTCTGGAAGACCATCCCCACATGCTTCCTAAGCTCGACTACATCCACACCTTTTCCATAAAGATTTTTATGTCCAATTGTAACTTTACCTTCGACTCTGCAATTTTCAATAAGATCATTCATCCTGTTTAAACAGCGGATAAAAGTAGACTTACCACAGCCTGAAGGCCCTATAAGGGCAGTTACACTATTTTTTGGAATATGCATGGATATATTCTTAAGAGCCTGTTTTTTTCCATACCACAGATTAAGATTTTCTACTTTTATCTGAGGCTTAGCTATGTTTTGAACAGCTTCAGTCATTTTTAAACCTCATTTTGTATAAAAATTTGCGAAGTTATTGCCGTTTATTAGATTTTCAATTTTTGCCTGTAGTGCCTTCGGATAAGAACCGCTATGAGATTTAGACCCAGCACAATCATCAAAAGAACAAGAGCCGTTCCGTACTGAAGGGGCCTGGTTTTGACAATGTTCGTTCCAGAGGTAGCAAGCACAAAGAGATGATATGGAAGGGCCATGAACTGAGAATGAATTGAGTCAGGAAGCCTCGGCAGGAAATAAGCGACACCTGTGAGTAGAATAGGAGCCGTTTCTCCTGCAACCCTTCCGATACTCAGAATAGAACCTGTAGTAATTCCAGGGATAGCTGCAGGCAGCACAACATGCCGGATAGTCTGCCATTTGCTCACCCCAAGGGCAAGAGAAGCATCCCGATACTCTTTCGGAACTGCAATCAGAGCTTCCTGAGTGGAACGAATAATTACAGGAATGATCAGAAGAGAAAGAGTAAGAGAGGAAGAGAGCAAAGAAGAACCAAAACCAAAATATTTAACAAACAGCGCCAGTCCGAAGAGCCCGAAAACTACAGACGGGGTTCCTGCAAGGTTGTTAATTGCCATTTCTATAAACCAGGTAGTACGGGTTTCTCCTGCGTATTCATTCAGGTAAATGGCGGCCATAATCCCCATAGGAAGAGCTACAGCCATTGATCCTATAATAAGAAGAATGGTACCTACGATTGCAGGATAGATGCCGCCTTCGGTCATCCGCATCCTGGGTATTTCGGTGAGGAACTCAACACTGATCGCACTGTAGCCATTGTAAATAATATAGGCAAGAATGACTACGACAAATCCAGCAACAGCAACTGCAGAAAGCCGGAGAAGGGTAAAAGCGATTTTTTCAGTTGTTCTTGCATTAAAACCAAGTCTAAACCCGTTTTGCATCCGAACAAAGTTATGATCGTTTTCATTTAATTTGGAACTTAACTCCATGCTCAGTCCACCTTGAACCTGTACCGTTTTTTGATTGAATCAGCAATCAGGTTAATGAGGAAAGTGATAATGAAAAGCACAGTTCCGACTGCAAAAAGAGCATGGAAGTGGGCGCTCCCTTGAGGAACTTCCCCCATTTCAAGTGCAATTGTAGCAGTCATGGTCCTTACAGGATCTAAAATGCCCCCTGGAAAAGAAGGAATCACTGCTGTGTTTCCGGTTACCATCATAAGAGTCATTGTCTCCCCTATGGCCCTCCCTATGCCGAGCATTACGGCTGCTGAGATTCCTGAAAGGGCAGCAGGGACTATGACTTTGTATATAGTCTGCCATCTTGTAGCGCCCAGAGCAAGTGAACCCTGTTTGATTGTGCTGGGAACCGAACTTATGGCATCTTCCGAAATCGTGATTATAGTGGGAAGCGCCATGATTCCAAGCATAATGGAACCTGTAAGAGCGGTTTGTCCTGTTGGCAGGTTGAAGGTGTTCTGCACAGCCGGAACTAGAATAACAAGCCCAAAAAATCCGAATACGACAGAAGGAATTCCTGCCAGGATTTCGATAAAGGGTTTCAAAGTATCTGCAACCTTTGGATGTGCAATCTCAGAAATATAAATAGCACAGGCAATACCCAGAGGTACTGCGAAAATTATTGCTCCGGCAGTGACGAGAAGAGATCCGAAAAAGAGAGGTAATAGTCCAAACTGCCTATTCACAGATGTAGGGTACCAGAACTTTCCTGTGAGAAAGTCTGTAAGGGACGTGTCTTTAAAGAGAAGAAGACTGTCCCTGAACAAAAAAAGGCATATAAGGAAAAGAATGACAACTGTAAGTAAACTTACAGAGAAAAGCAAGGATTCAATCGTCTTTTCCTTATAACTCCTGTTTAACATGTTTTTCCCTTGAAAGTCCTTAAATTAAGTTTTTTATTTCTTTAATGGGATATAACCAACTTCAGTCACCAGGCTCTGCCCTTTCTCGCTCAGAACGAAGTCAGTGAATTCCTTTGTAAGGCCAGCAGGTTCCCCATTGGTGTAGAAGTAGAGAGCCCTTGAAAGCGGGTATGCACCATTCAGTATGTTTTCAGACGTAGGAGCTTCAGAACCGTTTCCAGAGTCAAGGTTGAGGGCTTTCACGCTGTCATCAAGGTATGCGATGCCTATGTATCCAATTGCATTGGTATTCTGGGAAACTTCCCCTACAATTCCGCCTGTAGCAGGCTGGGTAAGCGCATCAGCTCGATATTCGTCTTCCTGTAAAACTTCTTCTTTGAAGTACTCATAAGTTCCAGAGCTGCTGTCCCTGGAAATCACTACAATTTCCTTATCTTCTCCGCCAACATCCTTCCAGTTACTAATGCTTCCATTATAGATGCCGCGAAGCTGATCAAAAGTAAGTTGAGTAACAGGATTCTGAGGGTTTACAATAACTGAAATACCGTCATAAGCAATGGTAGTCTCTACAGGATTGATACCGTTTGTTTTAGCGGCTTCGATTTCCTCAGATTTCATTTCTCTGGATGCGGTAGCGATATCTACCTCGCCATCAATTAAAGCAGTGATACCGACACCAGACCCTCCTCCAGTAACTGTCACACTTTTCCCGGAGTTTTCAATCATAAATTCTTCAGATTCAGCCTGTGCAAGAGGCAGAACTGTGTCAGAACCTTTTAAAGAAATGCTCTGTGCTTCACCAGTACTAGCATTCTGCGGTGCTTCTGCAGCAGTAGTTTCCTGCACTGGAGTTCCTTCTGAAGAGGTTTTCTGAGATTCTCCACTATTTTTTTCAGTACATCCAATACCTAAAAACACAAGTCCAATAACTAATAGTAAGAGGACTGCGTAGTTTTTTAATTTATTTGCCACGTCAAAGACACTCCTTTTAATAAATACAACTAATCAACAATCTAAGTCCATTAACTGGTACTCGTACTATGCACAATAAAAGAAAGGGAAATATAAAGATTCTCGATATAGTCTATTGAGGGCCGAATACGTGTGTAGATTTATATAATTGAGTAATTTGGTATATGGTTACTATATATTATATGTATAAATGGGATTATTGTGTAAAAAATACTTTTGACATTCTTTGACATTAACTATGCATCAAAAACATCCTTGGGAATATGCTAAAAGTTTACTATTAACAAAAAAGCCTTATTTTTTCCTTGAAACTGCTATGGCGAAATTAAAACTTAATTTCTTAGAAAACTCCATCTTGTTTTCTATTATGATGTTAGCTCTATTTTTTCTAATATGGGTTGAACTTCACATTTATTATTTTATGTTACGAAGTTAATAATAAAGTCTCACTTTCTTAACATCAGATTTGTCATTAATCTTCTGCGCTCTACATTAGGGAGTTATAAGAAGACAGTTAATTCATGAGTAAAACTTATTAATTATTGAATTCATGGTAAAATTATTTTTATTCCTATGTCAATTAGAGATAATGTGTATGAGCTATTGAAAAATGTGAACATAAAAATCTCTCTAAATTTGTCTTAAATATAGGAAATTTACTCATTTTTTTATAATCTATCAATAACTCACGGACAAGTAATTTAATCTGTAGTTCTTTCTAATTTATAGATTATTTAGTTCTAATCAGTACTATTATCAAAATCTATAGATATTTGGATAATGTATAAATATGAGGAGAACTATCTTATTTATTCAAGAAGGATTTAGCCCATTAACGCCCTTCACCAAATCGTAAACCATCTAAAGTTCTCTTCCCTGGAATAGTACCCTTCTTCTAAGGGGTGGAAACCGGGCTTTTTCTTCTTTCAGGTAAATAGTACCTATTGTTGAGCTTTGTTATATCCTGAAGCCTTTCAAAATTTGCGCTTTTTGCCCTAAGTCTCCGAAATGTCTGTTCTAATTTTACTATTGTCATATCTTCAAACTCTTTTCAATCTCTTGTATCCCATACCGATCTTGTTGAGAGGGATAAGAGTAGGCTCAATAAAGAAATTAAAGGGAAGAATCAGTCGATACATAAATCCGATTGACGAAAAACCAGTCATATTTACGTGGAAATATAAATTAAAGAAAGGGCCGAAATGCCTGGTGGAATTGTAATCTAAAATAACAGGAATTAATTAGGAATCAAGCACTAATTTTTATTCATATAAAGTGATGAAGTAAATGCTTAGTTCTCCTTGTTCTAATGTTTAAAAACAATATTTTAGTAGGAGGAGGTAAGGAGTGAACCCTCCTCCTAACTCGGAGGTTGATTTTTTAGTACTCATGCAGGAAAAATATGCCAGAATTCCTGAATGAGTTTTCTATTCAGATAATATATATATTACGTATGAAATGTATTTAACTCTTTCGCTTTAATGAAACTGTTAGAGTTATTGAGTCTTTACTTTCATTTCTATTTTGTACAAAAAATAAACAAGTTATATATGAGAAAATTGAATTAAATCCCTATTTATTAATACATTATTTCATTTCCAAGTTATTCTCTTCAATTGCAATTACTAATGAGGTTTTTATTTAGAAATAGGGAATTTAATTACTTTTTTTAGAATAAGAGCCCTAAAGTTGCCTATAAATTTTTTAAAAATATCGGAAGACTAATATCAGAGTAAACCTATATAAATAATTCAATTCCAAAAATCCGACTATCTTTTTACAGGATCTTAATGGAAAATCTCAATGGAAAGGGGTTTTGACATGTTCTCACTTAACGAACAAAAAGCTATTGAACTTGGAGAATCTGGCGAGAAGGCAATAAGGGAACAAAACGACTATGATGCACTTCAATATGTTGAATACCTGAGGGAATTCGGGGAAGAGTTGCTTGAGGCAAATCTGGAGACAGACTTAAAGAGAGTCATAATCTCACTTCGGAACATAGGCAATAAAGCGATCCAGAAAAGGATGGAAAATGTTGCGTTTGCAACTCTGGAAGCCCTTAGAACACTTGCAGAACCTTCACTGGAAAGAAATCTCTCAAATGCACTCTGGTCTTTTTCAAAAGCTGTCCAGGAAATAGGAAAAGGAACTGTACAGTTCCAGATGCTCGAACCTGCAAAAGCTGCAATAGAAACCCTTAATATCGTAGGGAAAGGAGCTGTTGCAAAG
Organism: uncultured Methanosarcinales archaeon; assembly: GCA_964498825.1. Classification (GTDB taxonomy): domain Archaea; phylum Halobacteriota; class Methanosarcinia; order Methanosarcinales; family Methanosarcinaceae; genus Methanosarcina. The sequence goes on along the minus strand of CAZCKG010000038.1, from coordinate 5,873 downwards.
AAAATGGAGGTTGTAACCCTCTGGACAACTCTGGCTCTTGAGGAAATGGATTTTCTGGCAAACAGGCAGAATCTTGAAGACCTCAGCAAAGCAGCAAAGGATGCCAGGGAAGAAATTATAAAGGCTTCAGAAGCAGCAGGTTTTATACCAAGAGACCAGATTGAAAAGTACCCTCAGCTTATTGCCCATACAGTAAGTGAGTTCTCAGAACTTCAGAACCTTCAGCCTGCAGGTTATGCAGGCAGGCCGAATGAAGAATTTACGGAAGAAGAATTCTTTGAAGAAGAAATCGAAGAGGAACCTGAGGCTTCAGGAAAGAAGAAATCCGCAGATTGAGATCATAAATTGCACAAGCCTTGCTTTTATTCAAAGCTTTGTTACTATCAGGGGAAAAGGTTCTGGCTGTTTAAACAGCCATTTGCTTCTTTTTATAATTTCTTGAAACCTCCAGAAACCTTTCGATAATTTTCAGGCCTTCGGGCGTAAGTACGGATTCTGGATGGAACTGCAGCCCATAGATCGGGTACTTCACGTGCTCTACTGCCATTATAGTCCCGTCTTCTGCCTGGGCAGTAACCTTAATTCCGGGAGCCGGCTCTCCAATCTCAAGAGAATGGTAACGTCCTGCCTCAAATGGACCTTTAAATGCTGTGAAGAGTGCCGAGTCCTTATGCAAAATTTTTGAACTTTTCCCATGAACTGGCCCGACTTTACACCTTCTGACAGGCCCCCCAAAAGCTACATTAATTGCCTGGTGCCCGAGGCATACTCCAAGAAGGGGAATTTCTCTGCCCATTTCCCTGATTATTTCCAGACAATTGCCTATGTCCCTTGGATCCGAAGGGCTCCCTGGACCAGGAGAAATTACCAGGGCATCGGGTTTTATCTCTCTAAGCTCTTCTAAAGTAACTGTGTTGGGAAGAACCAGGGTGTCTTTCTCAAAATAGGAAATGTAGTCTACCAGATTCCATACAAAGGAATCCTTATTGTTTATGAAAACCACTTTCATCTGAAAAACTCCTCCTGATACTTTTATATAATTCCTTCGCAACTTTTTATTTTCACTTTGTCCATCTCAAAGTCGCTACCTATAGCCGTGAGCATTGCTGCCATTTTACGCTCTGTTTCCCTGAATTCATAAGCAGGGTCAGAGTCCGCAACAATTCCTGCTCCTGCCTGCACCGAGGCTTTCTTGCCCTTTACAAGCACTGTTCGGATCACGATTGCAAAATCTGCGTCCCCATTCCAGCTATAGTATCCGACTCCTCCTCCATAGATTCCCCTAGGAGAGCGTTCAAGTTCGGAAATAATTTCCATGGCACGGATTTTCGGGGCTCCTGAGAGTGTTCCTGCCGGAAATACCGCCCTGAAAGCATCAAACTGGTCGCATTCCGGTCTCAGGTTTCCCAAAACCGTGCTTTCTATATGCTGGACATGTGAATACTTCAGAACTTTCATAAAACCAGAAACTTTTACCGAGCCGCTCTCAGTAACCATCCTCACATCATTTCTCCCTAGGTCAACAAGCATGACATGTTCAGCTCTTTCTTTTTCATCGTGGAGCATATAAGAAGCAAGGGCTTCGTCCTCGGTTTCGGATTTTCCTCGAGGGCAGGTGCCTGCAATCGGGTTTGTGATTACGGTTCTCTTGTGCACGGTCAGCAGAGTTTCAGGGCTTGCTCCGACAATTGCCTGGTCTCCGAACTCGAAGATATACATATAAGGACTTGGATTGATTGCCCGAAGCTGTACATAGAGTTCGAAAGGGGATTGCTCAAGGTTGAACTCGCATTTTCTTGAAAGCACTACCTGGAAGATATCCCCTGCAAAAATATGCTCTTTTGCCTGGACTACGGAATTTTCAAACATCTGCCTGTCCGTGCAGACTGAGGCGGATAAGCCTGAAATTGTTGAACCTGAAATTGTTGAACCTTGAGCTGTAGATGTCTTTGAAGCTTTAGACATGCTTGAATATGCTGTTTCAATCAAATCTCCGTATAGGGCAGTTTCCTTAAGGGTTGAGCAAAGCATTTCTGCCTCATGAAGGGCTTTTTCATACAAAATTCCTGCATCCGAGCCAGGATTAACAACAAGAGTAATTGAGATATAAATCTCATCTGTCAAATGATCAAATACAAATGTTTTTGAAACCAGAAGGTACTGCAGTTCAGGAATTTCTGATTCAAATCCTTTTTCAACGCCAAGCCAGCTGTCATATATTGCATCATAAGCCGTATAACCTATAGCTCCTCCCAGGAAAGTTTGCCTGTCAAAACGTTTACCGTTGAGGAGTTCCATCCCGTTTGCAGGAGGAAAGGCCAGGCGAAGAGCATCAAATGAATCTTTTCCTTCAGGAATTGTAGCTGTAAAATGCAGGTTTTTCGGTTTCTGCTGGTTTTCCGAGTTGTTTTCCCGATGCTTCTCTGAATCATTCTCTGAATTTTCCCTTTTTACGGTTCCATTCCCGCATACCTCTTTCATTCTTGAACAAATCGATTCGAAAAGAACCGAAGCTTTCGGATTCAGGAGTTCAAGGGAGATTTTTCGGTCACTTATTGTAAGCACGGCGTCTGGATCGCTTCCAACAAAGGAGTATCTTGCATGGCTTGCCTGTTTTTCTACAGACTCCAGCAAATAAAAGTACTCTGAAGTCCCTGAAGCTCGCAGGGCATGGTAAAGCTCAATGGGTGAACAGGCAGGAGAACCTGTATCAACTTTTGCAAGGAGCTGGATAAGACCTGGCTGTTTCAGTTCCGATGCAAGCTCTCTGAATTCTTCTTTTCCAAGGTCAAAGGAAAGCACTGGCACACCTCACTTCTTCAATAAAACTTTTGATTTTCATGGCATCTTTTTTTCCGCAGGTCTCAACTCCTGAAGCCGTATCAACAGCATAAGGAGAAACAACCCTGATTGCTTCCTGAATATTCTCGGGTTTGAGACCGCCTGCAAGAATGAGAGGAAGCTTTATTTTCTCAGCAATTTTTTTGCTCAAAATCCAGTCATGGACACAGCCCGTTCCTCCGGACTTCCCGGATTTTCCAGTATCAAGCAGAATAGAATCTACAACAGCTGCTTCTTCCAGCAGGCTAACCTGTTCCATCAGCTCGGAGATAAGAGCGATATTTTCTGTATTTTCTATATTTTCTGCTTTTTTTGCCCCTTTGCCTGAAGTTTCCCCTTTTGCAGGTATGGACAGTGTTTTTATGATAGGAATGTCCGCTTTTTCTTTTACTATTTCAAGCTCGGAAAGGGACAGTATGGAATGGATTTGCACGATATCCGGTCCGACTTTGTCAATAAGTTCAAGAGCCTCTCTGGAGTTTTCCGGCATTATAACAAGTACGGAACTCAGACCTTTCGGGACTTCTGAGACGAGAGATGCGGCAGTGTCCGAATCCAGCTTTCTTGGGCTTTCTACAGGGACTTCGGTTATAAAACCAACCGCATCGGCGCCGTAGAGGTCTGCAAGTTCTATTTCTTCAGGACTGCAGATCCCGCAGATTTTGATTCTCGTTCGGGGTTTTATTTTCATGCCTTTTCCCCCGATGCCGTGCTTAGCACGGAAACCGAGGAAGGTTGCAGAATTCCGTTTTCCTTACAAAAATCCTGTTTCTTTTCCTTTTCGTAAAGTTCTGTGGTAAAAGTCCTGAACTGATTGAATTTGACCATTACCTTTCCGTTGTCAATGGCGTCTTCCGCAATAGGAATTGCCTGCTTGATGGAACCTACTATCCCGCTCACATAAAGGGCTGCAGCTGCATTCATGACTACAAGATCTCTTTTTGGGCCTTTCTGGCCTTTAAAAATACACAGCAGGTCTCTTGCATTCTCTTTCGGCGTTCCTCCTTTTATATCATTGAGATTTGCTCGCAGTATGCCTAGAGACTCCGGAGTTATTGTATAGGTTGAAACCTCACCGTTTTTCAATTCTGCAACATAGGTCTCACCTGTGTTTGTGATCTCATCCATTCCATCCCCATGGACAACCATGGCATGTTCGGTTCCAAGTTCTGCAAGGGCGTAAGCTATCGGCTCACAGAGTTTTTTATCAAAAACACCTATTATTTGCCCTTTAGCACCTGCAGGATTGGTCAGAGGACCAAGAATATTGAAAACCGTACGGACTCCCAGTTTTTTTCTGACTCCTGCAACCCTTTTCATAGCAGGGTGAAAGATTGGAGCAAACATGAATCCTATACCTATTTCTTCTATCGTCTTCCTTACATTTTCCGGTGTCAGGTCAACTTTGATTCCAAGGGCTTCAAGCGCATCCGAACTTCCTGATTTTGAAGTTGCGGCTCTATTTCCATGTTTAGCTACAGGGACGCCTGCTGCTGCAGTAACTATTGCTGCTGCTGTCGAGACATTGATTGTATTAAGGCCGTCTCCTCCTGTCCCACAGGTGTCAACAAGCCTGAAAGACACTCTGGGCCTGATAGTTTTCCCGACTTTTCTCATCCCCCTCACAAAACCTGCGATTTCTTCGGGTTTTTCTCCTTTAGCTCTCAGGGCAAGCAGAAATGCTCCTATTTCTTCATCTTCAGCCGTACTCAGAATTTCAGCTACTGCGTCTTCGGCTTCTTCGGGACTCAGGTCACATCCTTCCTCCAGTTTTTTGATGTATTTCTGCATCTTTCCTACCTCCTTTCAAACTCCCAATTTTCCTTTATGAATATGGCAAAAATCACGATCTTGTTAACGCTTCTGACCTTTCCTGTCTTTTGTTAACTTTTTGATTTTTTTCCAGTTTTTCCCATCCCATTCAACTGGATTTCAATATTCCTGATTTGAGTTCTCTTGCAAGAGCTTCCAGCCTTTCGTTTACATCTTTTCCTTCTTCGATAATCTTGACAAATGCCGAGCCGACTATAACAGCATCAGCTCCCGCTTTTCTGACCTCTTCAGCCTGCTTTCCTGTGGATATCCCAAATCCTACTGCCTTTGGAATTTCGGTTTCTACTCTTGCAAGCAGGTCTTTAGTAGAGGATGATACGTCTTCCCTGGCTCCTGTGACTCCGAGCCTTGAGACAAGATATATGAATCCCGAACCCCTTTGCAGGATCTTTTCAATTCTATCATTTGTTGTTGTGGGTGCAACAAGGAAGATCAGGTCAAGTCCGTACTTTTCGCAGCTGTTCTTCAGGTCGGCTGCTTCTTCGACCGGGATATCGGGTATGATCAGTCCGCTGATTCCGGCTTCTGCTGCCCCTTCCACAAACTTTTCCACCCCATACCTGAATACAGGGTTGTAATAGGTCATGCACACGAGGGGAATTCTGACATCGAGAATTTTAATAAGCTCAAAATAATGCCCGATATCCATGCCTGCTGCAAGCGATCTCTGACCTGCGACCTGGATTGTCGGACCATCGGCTACTGGATCTGAGAACGGAAAACCAAGCTCTATGATATCTGCTCCGCCTGCAGCCAGAGCTTTTACAAACTTCGAGGTTGCTTCTGCGGAGGGGTCTCCTGCCATTATGTAGCAGATAAGGGCTCCTTCTTTTCTGTCCCTGAGTTCGCTGAATTTTTCTGAGATTTTTTGTCTTGTTATCCCGGTTTTCATTTCAGCTTTCATTTCGGTTTTTAGCTCAGTTCTCACTTCAGTTCCCATCTCAAACCCCCCTTTTAAAGCTAAGGACGGTTTCCAGGTCTTTATCTCCTCGTCCTGAGAGGTTTACAACCACAACATCTTCCAGTTCTCCGGCTTCTGCTGCTTTCTTCAGATAAGCAAGGGCATGGGAAGATTCCAGAGCAGGAATTATTCCTTCAAGCCGGCTCAATTCATGAAAAGCTTCAAGAGCTTCGTCGTCAATCACGTAACGGGCTGTAACCCTGCCGCTTTCGGCCAGATAAGCCAGTTCAGGCCCTAC
>CAZCKG010000037.1:0-13954 GCA_964498825.1 uncultured Methanosarcinales archaeon | reverse complement strand
ATAATTCATTTAATCTTTGTTGTGAGTACGGAGGCATCGACAAAAATTATACACCTCACTTTCCGCAGATGTCCTTCAATTTTTCACAATTTTTCTTGCTATCGTTTTTTCTGAAAAACACCCAGGTTACTCAAACATGTATTTTTGGAATTTCCCGAAATTTTCGACCTTTTGCCTTCATTGAAATACTTTCTATTCCCATTTCCGAAGCTTCAACTGAGACAATTATTGCAAATTTTAGAATAATTCTCCAAAAACGATAACAGGAAAAATGTTATTTTTTTGTAGACATCTGCGGAAGGTCGGATACACCAATATTGTCCTTCGTTTTTCGGAAATCTATATATGAAATATGCTTTATAACAGCATTTAAAATCTGTGTGATATATTAAAAACGTCATATATTAATGAAATATTAAGTGAAATGAGGAAACTGAAATATGTTACTATTAGATATAACGACTTTTGAGCCTGAAAATAGTGCGGAGTTGCTTAAACGATGGAAATATGTGGAAAGTATGGCTTCTCCAAAAGGGTTTAAAATCGTTAATCAGTGGTTTGATGCGGGAGGAGGCCGTGTAATTACTTTATTTGACGTAGAAACTGTAAAGGATTACATTGCTTACAACCTTCCATTTATTGATTTGTGCCAGGTTGATGTTTTTCCAGTTATGGAAGCAAATGAATTTAAACAGTTCGTTTCAAAATATATGGAAAAGCTAAGTAATGTAAAGGACACTCCATAGAGTAAAGAACCCTGTATATTTCCAACATTTTTGATACATTCAAATACTTCAAGGCTCGCCAGGGGATGAAAGCTACTTCAGAATACTACGGGAATCGTTTACACGAACAAAAACCAAAGTAAAATAAAACACAAGAAAAAACACAAAGCATCGTAATTTTGGGCTCTGGATATTGAAAAAGTATTAATTATAATCGTCTAGCTCCATTAACAATAAAATTCTATTGTCATAAATTTCAGCAAACTTTTAGCATTTTATTTCCACCCTTTTGAAACTCGTATGCTACCTTTACTTCCGTCACATTTAGGTTTTCCGCTCTTAAGAAATCAATTACTGTATCAAGATATGGCGATCTTTTGGAATTTACATCCACCAGCGGAAATACTCTGACCTCACTTGAAACCCTGCACAACTCTTCCAGCGATTTTAAATGAAATTCCAGCGATAGGTTATCCGTATAGAGGAATAGCAAATGTGAGCATAGGGCCAGATCGAATTCCTTGTCACCAAAAGGCAGTAAAGGTAATTCACCTGGCACATATCTCTTCTGCAGTATGCCTTCCGGGAAATCGTCCAGAAATTTCGTCATTGCTAACATCCTGACTCTTTCAAGTTCCTCAACTGAGCCGATTTCTTGCCAGATGAATTTATCCTTATTTTTCCGGGTCTGGCCAATTATGTTATCGGAAGTTTCATCGATCCTATCTCTGATCTGTTCAGCACTGAAATTGTAAATAGGATCAACAGATATGATATTCCCACCTCGCTCCGTAAGCTCTGCGTTAAAACTTGCCGGGCCATCCCCACAACCCATAATCTTTCGTTTGAGATCAGTAGGTGTCAGGCTAAACATCCTGACGTACTCGTCGAAAGATCTCCCCCAGGGTTTGACATTATTATACACAATTGCCATAATTTGTACACTAAAGTATGGAATCACACAACTTATATATAAATTATTCCTGCAATTTTTTATTTTTCATGTCTACTGGCTTCGGACTTTCCATAACCTCCACCTCCAGGGGTTTCTATCATAAATGCATCTCCGCTTTTCAGTTTTAATTCAGCCTGTCCTCCAACCTCGATAATGCTACCATCCCTGCGGATAAGCGTGTTCTTTCCACATCTTCCGGACATACCGCCGTTTAGCCCGAAAGGTGGGAATTTCCTGTGGCTTGAGAGAATTGCAGCGTCCATCTCTTTCAGAAACCTGAGTTTTCGGACAACCCCGTTTCCGCCTCTGAATTTGCCTTCTCCTCCGCTTCCCCGCCGAATGGAGAATTTCTCAAGCAAAACAGGAAACCTTGTTTCAAGGATTTCAGGATCTGTAATTCTGGAGTTGGTCATGTGCGTATGAACAGCGTCTGTTCCTGAAAAATAAGGGCCTGCCCCTGTGCCACCGCAGATGGTTTCATAATACTGAAATTCGGAGTTCCCGAAAGTGAAGTTATTCATTGTACCTTGAGAAGCTGCCAGGGTCCCCAGGGCTCCGAAAAGGGCGTCAACAATGTACTGCGAAGTTTCGACATTGCCTGCAACAACCGCAGCAGGAGATTTCGGCCTGAGCATTGACCCGTCAGGGATGATTATTTCAAGCGGCCTTAAACAGCCCGCGTTCAGGGGAATTTCACTTTTTACAAGCGTCCTGAAAGCATAGAGAACAGCAGCCAGACAAACAGAAGCAGGAGCATTGAAATTATTTTGAAGCTGAGGAGAAGTACCTGTAAAATCTATTTTGGCAATTCGGTTCTTGTGGTCAATTATGATTTTCACTTTTATTGAGTTTCCGTCATCAAGCATGTAGGTGAATTCTCCGTCTGAAAGCCTGTCAATAACTCTTCTGACGGCTTCTTCAGCATTATCCTGCACATGGCCCATATAAGCTTCAACGGTTTCAAGGGAAAATTCTTCGACCATCCTGAATAGTTCCTGAAGCCCTTTTTCATTTGCAGCTATCTGTGCCCTAATGTCAGCCATGTTCTGTTTCGGATTTCTTGCAGGGTATTTTCCTGAACTCAACCATGACTGTAGCTTTTTTTCACAGAAGCAGCCCCCTTGAACTATTTTCATTCCCTCACTTAACACTCCTTCTTCTTCAATATTCATGCTTCCTGGAGGCACAGACCCCGGGCTGATTCCTCCTACATCGGCATGGTGACCTCTGGAAGCCAGATAGAACAGGACTTCTTCTGAAAGAGCTTCTTCAGACCTGTTGCCAAACATAGGAGTTACAACCGTAATATCAGGCAGATGAGTGCCTCCATGATAGGGGGAATTTATCAGGAAAACATCTCCCGCATGCATTTCTTTAAACTGAGTCCGAATTAGAGATTTCACACATTCTCCCATGGAACCCAGGTGTACAGGGATGTGAGGGGCGTTTGCTATCAGGTTTCCTTCTCTATCAAAAATAGCACAGGAGAAATCCAGCCGTTCCTTAATATTAACAGAGTAAGCTGTGTTCTGCAGAGTATATCCCATCTGTTCGGCAACTGACATGAATCTGTTATTGAAGATCTCGAGCATTACAGGGTCAGCTTCTGTCCCTATGGCTGTACGGACAGGAAGAGGAACTTTACGGGTCAGGAATAGATGATTACGTTCGGTAATATCTCCTTCCCACCCTGGCTCAAGAATAATAGTGGTATTTTTCTCAATAAGGATTGCAGGCCCTTTAATACAGGCTCCGGGTTTGAGTTCACCCCTCCGGAAAACAGGTGTCTCATGAAACTCGCCATAGCTGAACATCTGAACCCTAGATATGGGAGAAAAAATAGCGTTTGATTCAGTTTCCAAAATAGGGTCAGAAATTCTTTCATTAATTCCTATAATTTCCACGGAAACAGCTTCAACAACCATGGGCTTGCCTTCCATAACAAATCCAAAGCGTTTTCTGTGCGCTTCCTCAAAAGCAGTTCTAAGAGTATCTTTATCCGCAAAATTCACATCTAACTGCGTATCCGAGCCTGCATAACGAGTGTGAACTCTAAAAAGTGCAGCAATGAAATCCTCCTGCACTCCCTGTTCCAGCATCAGTAAGCGTCCTTCATTCTCAAGCTCGGAAAATACTGTTTTTAATCTCTCCACGAGATTTTCTGAAAGTTCAGCTCCGATATAACGCTCTTTTATCAGCCTCTGGTCTGCAATTCCCATTCCATATGCTGAAAGGACGCCTGCATACGGGTGAATGAAGATCCTCTTGATTCCAAGGCTGTCTGCAACCCTGCAGGCGTGCTGAGCTCCAGCTCCTCCAAAACAACAGAGAGTATATTCTTTTATATTGTATCCTCTCTGGACGGAGATTTTCTTTATGGCGTTTGCCATATTTTCAACTGCGACCGAAAGGAAACCTTCTGCGACCTGTTCAGGAGTTTTGAGGCTTTCTTTACCTGAAAGATCTTTTTTAGAGGATTCATTTTCAGAGGATTCGTTTTCAGAGGATTCGTTTTCAGAGGATTCGTTTTCAGAGAATTCGTTTTTAGATAACTCGTTTTTGAAAATTTCTTTTGCAGTTTCTGTGAATTTCCTGCGCACCAGTTCGGAGTCAAGAGCCTGGTCTGCATTGGGTCCAAAAAGGTTCGGGAAAAACTCGGGCTGCAATTTCCCAAGCATGACATTGCAGTCGGTAACAGTCAATGGTCCCCCTTTTCGATAAGACGCAGGTCCAGGGTCAGAACCTGCGGAATCCGGCCCTACTCTGAACCGGCCCCCTTCGTAATGTAATATGGAACCTCCTCCAGCTGCAACCGTATGAATGCGCATCATAGGAGAGCGCAAACGTACACCTGCAATTTCGGTTTCAAGACTGCGCTCGTATTCCCCACTATACTGGGCTACGTCTGTGGATGTTCCCCCCATATCGAAAGTGATGACCTTTTTTGCTCCTGCCATGACAGATGTTGCAACTGCCCCCACGATTCCGCCTGCAGGCCCGGACAGAATGCAGTCCTTGCCCTGAAAAGCTTCAGCATCTATAAGCCCTCCGCTAGACTGCATGAACATTAGTCTGGGACTTTTATTTGCTTCTCGTTTTTCTCCCCTTATCTTTTTCTCGCCTTTATTTCCTTTTACTTCTTCTCCAACCTCTAGTTTCCCAGACCCATTTTCTTCTTTTCTTTCCTCTTTTTCTTCCAGAGTCTCCTGAACCATGTCAACATACCTGCGGAGCACAGGAGAAAGATACGCATCCACAACAGTTGTTTCTCCCCTGCTCACGAGTTTTATCAGCGGACTTGTCTGATGAGATAAGGATACCTGTGTAAAACCTGTTTCTCTAGCTAGCCTTTCAAGCTTAAGTTCATGCTCAGGATACCTGTATGCATGCATAAGAACAACGGCAGCTGACCGAATCCCGTCTTTGAAAGCCATTTCAAGCTCTTTTTTTGCGTTTTCGAGATCCAGATGCACAAGCTCTTTTCCATCTGCTGAAAATCTTCCGGAGACCTCAATAACCCTTTCGTAAAGCTGCTCTGGAAGTTCGATCTTTTGAGCGAAAATATCCGGGCGGTTCTGATACCCGATCCTTAAAGCATCCCCAAAACCCTGATTTATAACAAGAACAGTACGCTCCCCTTTTTTCTCAAGAAGCGCGTTTGTGCCAACTGTTGTCCCCATTTTTACGGATTCTATCAGTTCTGCAGGCAGGGATGCATCTTCAGGCAGCCCCAGTATCTGACGAATTCCATGAATAGCCGCATCTTTATAATGAGAAGGGTCTTCGGAAAGCAGCTTGTGTGTGATAAGTTTTCCATCCGGGCTGCGGGCAACGATATCAGTAAAAGTGCCTCCGCGGTCTATCCAGAACTGCCATTGGGCTTTGGGGGACATGAAAGGAATAATTGTATAAGTTATATTAATTATTAATCAGAGCTTTTAGCTTGCACAAGCGTAAAGTTATTTTTAATATATTGTTCCTTCTAGCTATACTGGTAAACTTAATATATTTGTTAAAATTCATTTCATTCAGCTTCTTTTATAAAAAGTACGATTTGTTTCTGGAGCGAATAATTTAGCTCTCATTTTGCTCGAATCTGTTCTATGCAAAGTTCACCAGGGAACATATTAAAGAGTAAAGATTTTTTCTGAGCTACAAAAAACAAAGAGTTTAAATTCATTAGAACTTTCAGATTTTTAACAGGTGAATCTCGAAAATTAACTTTTCTTTTTCCTATTTAGATCGAACCAGATTCTTCAAAAAAGGAAAATAAAGCTGGTTTTTCATAAAAGAGACAAGATCCGATTTTCACATGTTTACTACAATATCCTTCAGGAGAGGCGTGGAATATGATGGGAAAGTCAATAATTGCAGTATCGGATGTACATCTTGGAATGATTATTGGAGATAACAAACCTGACAGCGAAAAACAGAGAGAATCTCTATTCATGGATTTCCTTGATACCTTAGATTTCAGTAAGATCAGTGATTTTGTTCTCCTCGGAGATATACTGGATTTTTGGAGACATGACTACTTGAACGTAATTGACGAGGAGAGTCGTTATGTGGACAAGTTAAGGGAATTAAAGAATAAGTATACTGGGACAAATTTTCATTATATTGCCGGGAATCACGATTATCACTTAATCTGGCTTAAAGAAAATGGGGCTGATTATCCAACTGATATAAAAAAATCAGTTGTAATAAAGAGCAAAGATAAGGAATTCTATTTTACTCATGGATATCAACTTGAAGTTCTAAGCTGGAAATTATATAAATCGATTCCTTTGTACGAAGAATTTTGTGAAAATATGTGTCTTGTCGGCGAAGACGGTAGCCAGCTTGCAGATAATCTGTGGAAACACTTTTTTGAAAAAATGAGTAATGCAAGAGAATTAAGCACAGATGAGATAGGAACTCGTAAAGCTGTAGAACCTGAGCGCCTCTTTGAATTTTATGAGTCTGTATCTGATGTGACGCCAAAAAGAACACTAGAAGAAATCGCGTGCAAATCAGAAGAGCTTTTATCCCAAATTGAATCTTCGCAGATTGAATTAGGAGAAGAGGTGCAAAACATAGGGGAAAAAAAAGAGACAACTCGAGGTGGAGTCTCGCGTGGTATAACAGCTACGCTATTAGATATAAAAGAACAGGCTAAAGATCTAAATGGAAAAGCAACAGATCTTAATGAAAAAATTGAACAATTAGACCAAATTAATCCTTTTGATCCTCCTGAAAAAAGGATTAAAGAAAGGGAGGAAAAAATGAAAGATTTAAAAAAGAGTATTGAAGAGTTATCTGAACAAAAGGAGGAAAAAGTCGAGAGCTTAAAGAGGAGTATGGAAGGGTTATCTAAACAAAGGGAAGATACATGTCGTGATCTGAAAGGAAAATGTAACTTGAATTCTCTTTTTGGACCTCTTCGTGATCTTTATGAATTGCTTCGTGATCTAGTAATTCCAAAACATGTTGATTACTTTACTATTGAAGAAATAGCTGAATCTAATTCTAGGCATAATATGTTCGGAATTAAAAAAGATCAATATCTCATATATGGCCATACTCACAAAGCATATGTTAACGAGGATAAAAAAGTTGCAAACACTGGATGCTGGGGTATCCAGAATTCTGAAAAAAGAAACCTGTATATAGAAATAATTGATGATAAAGTTACGATAATGAACTTTAGTAAGTAAAGCTCAGAAGTAGTGAAGTTCTCACATTTGTTTTAATACATATACGGAATGTTACAGATTTTGATTTCAAAAAAGCGAGTTTCTGGCTTATCTCTTTCAGACTTCAATAGTTTAAAATGTTTAAAATAAGAGGGTGAATGGGCGGGGAGAAATTGACCCGCCCAGTGAGAAGGGCAGGACAGAAAACCATACCTACCCTTGGTGATTGCAGACCTTGACCGGTCATCAGTAGGTCTGCATAAATAATATAAGAGTCAACAATATTTAAATATTTTGGAAAGTGGAGGCCAAATCAAGATAAGGTTAAAAGATTGAGGCAAAGGACGGAAGAAGCTCAGGCTTCCGCCTAGAAATGAAGTTTTGGCTCATAAGTCGGAGGCATCAAAAACCAGAAGCGTTAATATAATATAACTGTCAATATATTTTAATTCTACTCTATATTTTTGAGAACCAAAAAATAAGTTTATAATGTAACAGGAAATATATTAAATAAATGAAAAAATAAAAATCGTAAAATATATATAACTTCCTCACAGTAAATATAACTGCGTTTAGAAATGATAAGAGGTTTTGAAATTGTATATTGGCTTTTAGTGATTATTTTATCACTAGTTGTAATTTCCTCCTTGTTAAAGCCTTCAAAAAAGAATAAATGACCTCTTATTTACTTATTTGTAGAATCCCGCCTTATTGCCACATTTGGCGGGATTCTTTTGCCAACTTTTAAACAACAGGAAATGGAATACATTAAAAATATATAAATTTTCTCTATATAGCAGGATTAATGCCTTTTTGTGCTATTTTTGGCCTCAATATCTGGGCGAGAATTCTACTAAATATAAGAATTCCAAAGGACTCCTTTTTGCAGGAAATCTTAATTAAATACAACAAGTGCTGCAAGAATAATAATAATCACAATCTTAATTTCCAGATTTCTTTGGCAATGTAGCGAAAGTTCTGTAAAATATGATTGACTCTGTATCCTTTTTCTTTCACCACAAAAAAAGAAGGTGCAGAGTCAGTGGTAGATATCGTCTCATTTATAAAAGATTATCTTCTGGATCGGGAAGATGGAATTCGTCAGTTACTTACCTGGTTTTTAAACCTTGCCATGGAAGAAGAAGTTCTTCTTCAATCTGGTGCAAAACGTTATGAGCTGACAGATTCCCGTAAAGCCAGTGCAAGTGGTTACCTTCCAATTTAACGAATTGTCATGTTCAATTGTCCCAAAAAAGAAGGGAAATATTCAGTACCAATAAGTGGATGCTGTCAAACTGAGGTTTTAATCCAATTAAATATTTTAATAATATCAAAGTAGTCTAAAAAGAACAAATCCAGTAATGAACATCAAATTTAGCAGAAATTTTGAATAAATTAAAAAACAAAAGAAGTTTGCATAGATATAAAGGAAATAGAAAGAAGATGAAACTTGGAAAACAAGTATTAAAGTGCTAATTGAAATTGTATTTATTCTTCACCTATTTCTGCAGGTGTTTTCTTTTCTGTTCTACATCTGTGAAGGGCTATTTCAATATTACTGTGAAGATCTTTTTCATCGAAGGGTTTTACAATATAACCAAGCGGCCCGGTCTTTATGGCTCTTTCGAGAATGTTGCTGTCAGAATATGCAGTCAGGTAAACAACAGGAATGCCAAAAAGATGTTTTATTTCTTTTGCAGCTTCCACACCGTCCATGTCCCCTTTAAGCATGATATCCATCAGCACAAGATCAGGAAAAGTACTTTCAGCTTTCCCAATAGCATCGCCCCCCGAGGATGCAACACCTGTAACTGTATATCCAAGGGCTTTTAACATCCGCTTTATTCCCATTGCAACTATATGTTCATCTTCAACAATTAGAATTCGTCCTTCTGCCATCCTTTACACCTTTTTTTTATACTTCAGTTCCTGAAAGACAATTTTAAACTCAGTTCCGTTGCCTGCGTTGAGTTTTATAATTCCATTAATCTGGTCTACAAGCGCAGTCACCAGCTGCAGTCCGAGGGAATCGGTGTCCTTGAAGTCCAAGTCTTTTGGAAAACCTTTACCATTATCTCTTACAATCAGAGTTAGCCTATCCTCTACTATTTTATCTTTCTGTACAATATTTACAGGAACAGTGGAATCAATATTTTCGTCCCTAGGCAATTGATCTTCTGCATTTTTATATTTTTCTACTTTTTCAGCTTGAACTCTACAGTTTCTATATAGTTGGATGCAGACATCTCCGTCTTCATCTTTGGAAAAAGCATGTTTAAGGGCGTTTGAAACAAGTTCATTGATTATTATTCCTAAAGGAACTGCCGTATCCATTCCCAGGAAAATATTGTCAACATCGAGTTTCAAGTTGACTTTCCCGTTACCTGTGGCATATGAATGGAGGAGATAATCGGCAAGATTCTTTATGTAATCTGCAAAGTCTACACTTACCATATCTACAGACTGGTAGAGCTTTTCATGTATAAGAGCCATTGATTTAACTCTGTGCTGGCTGTCTTTGAACGCTTCAACTACCTTTCTGTCTGAGAAATTCCCGGACTCAAGATACAGCAGAGTTGAAATTACCTGCAAGTTGTTTTTGATTCTGTGATGGATTTCTTTTTTGTGTATTTCCTCTATCTGCAGCAGGGCTTCTTCAGCTTTTTTGTGTTCCGTAATATCAAGAATAATACCCTGAAGGTGAATCTCACCTTTTTCATCTCTCTGAATAAAAGTTCTCTCATCCACCCAGCGGATCTCACCGGATTTGGTATATACTCTGTATTCCGAAGTATAGACATCGCAGCCTGATTCCACATTTCTGGAAAGCTCGTCCTGCATCTTTTTTAGATCTTCGGGATGCACTATGTCTCCATAGACAATCCTTTTTGAGGTAAAATCTTCTGCTTCATACCCAAACCTTGTAATGTTTTCAGACACAAATTCGGCAGGCCATTTAGGCTCATTTCCCCACAAGAAGACAATTACCGGGCTGTTATTGATTATTCTCTCCATGTCTTCTTTTAATTTGTTAGAATGTTCAAGTTCCAATGCATACTCCAGCAGAGTCTTTTCCGCAGCTCTCCTTTGAGCCGTAACCCTGTCAAGTACCTTCCTTGTTTCTTCAATCCCATCCGTAAGGGATTTAAAATCACCCTGTCCGTGTACAAGAATTTCACGCTTGAAATCATTATTTTGAAAGGCAGTAAGCACAGCGTTTGAATCATCGATAATCATATTAAGAGTTTCAGAGAAATCATCAAGGGTATCTCCAAGTTCCTTGAATTCTCCCTGCATATTCACTTTTACTCGTTCCTTTAACTTCCCTTTAGCAAGGGCATTTGTAACCCTTCTGGTCTCCCGAACAGGAACGATAACAGCCTTAAGTATTTCATTAAGACCCATGGGAATTTCCCGGAAATCAATTTCCACGTCTGTCTTTGCCCGGACGTCAAGCTTGCCTTTAACAGCATAGTGGGCGATACTCTTAAAATCTTCAACAATTTCATCTATAGGCCTTGTAATAGAACGGGCAATCATGTAAGCCAGAGCAGCCATAAACAGAATAGATATTGCCGAGATTATCAGTAACCTGTTTCGAAGGTCAGTTACTCCGGCAAACATTTCTTCTTTTGGAACGACCAGAACAAAGGAAAAATTCCCTGTTTTGACGGGCTCATAAAACATAATAACGTTCTTATCCGTAGTAGGATCTTTAACTTCTATATTTCCTCCGATTCCTTTTTGGATATCACTTGCAGCTCTTTTAACTTCTTCAATATCAAAATCAGCAAGGCTTTTTTTCCCTATCCAATCTTTCTGTGTAGGATGAGAAAGTAAGATCCCGGTATTGCTTACCATAAAGGCGTACCCTGTATCGAAAGCTTTGATTTTGCTTGTGCTTTCGTCCACATATTCAAGGGGAACATCAACACCTGCTATTCCTGCGAACTTTCCATCTTTAAAAATGGGAGAGTCATAGCTCACCATGAATATTCCCTCATAAAAGTATGGTTCAGTCAGCACGTCCCTGCCTGTAGTTTTTGGTAGCTGGTAATAGTCAGAAGAATCATAATTGACCAGAGGTTCAATAACCATTGATCCTTTAATCGTATTGCAATAAGGCACAAATCTGCCTGTTGCATCATGCCCAGAAGTATTTATATATTCGGCATCCTTCCCATCAAAAACATCAGGTTCATATCCTACATAGACACCTATTAGATCAGGATTTTGTTGAAGAACGTTTTTCAGGATACCCATTACCTCTTTTCGATCAGAGGCTTCGTACCTGGCCATTGTTAGAGCAAGCGTTCTTGCAACGGCCTGATTGGCCTTCATCCTTGAATCAAACTGATTTGCGTAGTTATTAGCCATTTCAATAGACTTCTGGTAAGCCAACCTCTCTTCCTGAGCTGTAACTGTGCTTATTATAACTGCAGTAGATACAACCAGAACCAGAAAAATCCCCACAACGATAAAAATGACCAGTTTCGATTTAAGGGGGACTTGTTTGAATCTCATCGTACTAACTCCAACAAATCAGTTGAGAAAAATAAATTCAGAGTGGAATGTCACTTTTCATGTTTCAAAAACCACGAGTATTAAACATCTTTCACTTCCCTGAGGGATTTTTTGTAATGCGTGAAAAGCTCTCTACCCCAGTGGAGTGCACTTGCATCAAAACTCATAACCTTTCTATGATCATATTTCCCCTGCTTGTCGAAAAGGCAGATGTACATAAAACGGTCTGTGACAGCAATCGTGGGAATGTTTAGATCTTCTGTGCAGACTCCCACAACCGTATTTTCTGAATTTAAGAGACACCTTAGTTCTTCAGGGGAATCATTTCTCAGTCTCTCGAAAACGGGTTCAGTAAATACAAGTTCCACTTCAGCTTCGCTTTTTGCAAGCTTTGAATAAAGAGAGGGATAAAGGGGGTGATAATAAGAAAAGGAGGCCAGAATGAACCTGGATTTTGCGAGGTTTTCAGTGAATTCTCTTGGAAGGTCAAAAAGATGGTTCAGGTCAGGCTCAATAACCATACATTCTCCAAGTTCACCAAGACGGAGGAACATCTCTATAGGGATTGTGCTCATATCCCGGCTTGCCCAGTATTCTTTGTTTTCCTCGATAACCTCCAGCGTGTTAAGTAGGGGCAGCATGTTCGCCACCACAAGTTTTCCAATCTCCGAGAGTTCATAAATATCCCCTTTCTGAAGGATCAACTCTTGTTTTTTTAGGATCTTGATCTGAGGCATCATAGCTTTTACAGTCACATTGAGAGAAGTTTTAATTTGCTCGATGTCTCGGGGTCCTTCCATTAACAAAAGGAGAAGGTTTTTCCTTTTTTCAGAAAGCCAGATTGTATCGCATAAAGACGAGCTCATTGCTAAATTTATAATATTAAAAACCTTTTATTAATACATTATGTTATATTGTGAATAAATAAATTTAAATGAGAAGAGTCACCTTAAAGTAGAGGAATGTTCAGTATTCTTTTCTAACTTCTTTAGCTTTATTCACTTCCCATTTTCTATTTTTGATCTCAGAAATACTTCTATATAACTGATAATCCAACTTTTTAAGCCGGAAATTTATGAGACTCAAAATTTTAACGGCATTGAAAAAACCTTTTACTTTAGTATTTACTAACTACTTATTCCCTTACCTGAAAGATTTGAAAAAACCTCATAGGTTGGGCTATATATTATTGGATTTATAGTATAAATCAGGTACTGGGAAGATAATTAAATCTCTAGAAAAGACAAATTTTCTAGAGTAGATCCCAGATCTATCAAAAGAGAGGGTTTCAAAATAGATTAAAAAATGGTAGAAGGCCGATTAAACGTAAAAAAGGATTAAAAAGTGGCAAAAAAGTTAAATAGAATTTAAAAATTAGCATCCAGAAAGAAATCAAAATGTATCATGGAAGAAAAGTTATCCGGGTTGCACGTGGGAATGCAACCTGGAGCTTATAAAGCCCTGAGGCAAAAAGAAAAAGAATATCTGATAGCTAGAAGAGGCCTTCTTAAGCTGCTCATAAACCAAAAGCAATGCATTACAATATAGACATCCGAGGATTGTGATCATAAGTATTTAAGACATCAGAATATAGTCCTCGGATACCTCCAACAAACAAGTCTTTTTTTGTTTAGAGCAATTTAAATTTTCAATATTAAACATATTTCTCTAGTTTGCTCAGTATTTTTCTATTCTCTTCGATGGCTCAAGTATTCAAGAGAGTATTATCCTTTCTACAGTAAATTTTCCAATATCCAAGTGTATAAATGTCATCTTTCTGAAGAGCTAGTCCCTGATTTTAGGATTTTATCAGTATTATCATTGCTTTTGACGTTATGTAAAAAAATCTTGTTTGGTTGATATCCTCAGATTCTTCCAGTAATAAAAATAGAAAACTTTTCCTTTAATCTGAAAGCAGATAATATCATATAAAAAACTCATTTCTATTTCTTATTTTTTAAAGATTTTTTATTTAATATATTGTATTGCTAATGCGATGCGTTTGAATACAGAAACAATACAAAGATTATTTTGAATTCGTAATTTAAAGCATTTGAAAATTTTAAAGCCATAAA
>CAZCKG010000036.1:5335-14064 GCA_964498825.1 uncultured Methanosarcinales archaeon | reverse complement strand
TCCTTTTTTCAAGCCTTCTCAAATCTTTCTCAAATCTCTCTCGGATTTTTCAAATTTTCTTCAAATCTTCTTCAAATCTTCTTTAAATCTTCTTTAAATCTTCTTTAAATCTTCTTCAAATATTCTCAGATCTTCCTCAGATCTTCATCAAGCCTTTCTCAACCTTTCCTCAAGCTTTTCTCAAATTTTCCTCATACCACTCTTTTAATTACTTCACCTGGCACCACCGCCACCTCCTCCAGCGCCTCCACCTACACCGCCTACTCCCCCGCCTCCGCTTCCTGAAGGGGCGGATGATGCATAGGCGCTCCCAAAACCGGATCCAAATTGAGCAAAACTATTATGCATAAGATAGAAATTACTTCCCTGAAGCTGTTCAGCAGGCACAACAAGGGACATGTTATGAAGGACTTCTTTTGCGACTCCAAGAGAAGTTGCGTAAACAAGATATGAATCCCAGATCTTTATCGATTCAGGAGGGTGCTCTTCAAGAGCAGAAAAGTCTGTGAGATATTTTTTGAAATTGTCCCAGCGTTTGTAGTAAAGTCTTCCTTCAGGAGTCCAGCGCCCAAGTATCTTGTCAAAGATTCCTGAGAATACCAGCATAAATATCCCATACCCTAAGAAACAAGTGATTAAAATACTCATTTTTGAAGCCAGAGGGAGTTCGTCTGAAGGGAAATATGATGTGAATACAAATAAATAAGCAAATGACATCAGTATTATTGCTAACGAAAATATGCCCATATATGTATTTCCTGTGGATCTGAAGAGTCTCTCGAATGCGGTATGTGATTTTACTTTCTTATTCCATGCAGTGATAAATTCATAGAAATCAGCACCTTTTCCAAGCTCTTTTTTCAGCTCATCCCAGGAGATTTTATCTTCAAAAGCATATTTTTTTAATAAATTAAATACATCTTTTTCGAAATCATTCAGTTCGCGTATTTTTTCCATTTCTATCGAAGAAGTTTTAGGGTCCGTAATTTCAATTATAATATCTTCAGATTCGGATTTTATAAGGCCTAATACACTACTTTCTTCGGACTTTACAGTCCGAAGAGAAATATAACCACGATTAGCAAGGTCCATAACCGTTGCTGTAAAACCTTCTATTGTAGGGATACCTCCTTTTCCCCGCATGATAGCATTGACAACGGCAGGTCTGGAATCTGTAGGAGGTTCTCTCTCATATATTGCTTCATAATTTATTTTTGGCTCTCTTCCGTATTTGAAGTAAATTAAGAAGGGAAATGCCAGAGCTACTAGAGCAAACAATAATGTCAGGTTATAAAGGCTCTTTAAGATGGAACCCTTCTTTTGATATTCATTTTCAATCAATTTTATCTGCTCAAGTCCCTCTTCATTATCTACCTGAACAATACTTGAATTGGGAGATTCTATTCTTGGAAAAACCGCTCGAATTTCGTACCATTGATTAGCGGGAATCTCGTTTGTCTCTAAACTGATAACACTCTTTTCTATATTCACCTGTTTTGTATAGCCAGTAGGGTGAAGCCAGTACTGAATTTCATTTTCGTTTTCTACTGGAAGGGTAATGTTTACTTTCAAGCCTCCCAGGGATCTTTCCCATTCTTCTCCCCAGAGTTTATAGTGAAATTCGGAAACATCCTTGTGGACTTTAACTGCGCCATAGTGATCGTAAGAAACAAAAAAAGTCACTTTTTCAGGGGCAGGGGTTGGAAGCCCTCCTATTAACTCGTATCCTTCAGAAGTCGGTTTAACAATGAAGGTACATCCTTCTTCTGAACAATGTCCCTGGATATTCCGGATAGATTGCCCGGGAGCCACATTAAGTTTTCTGAAAACCTCGTGATAATCTCCGTCAAATGCATATGAAATTGATTCCTCAACGTGAACTAACCCGCTGGGGCTAATAATGATATTCGTTGTTGCTCCTTCCATCGCGTAGTCTTTCGCACTGGCTAAAGGTACCAGGCAGAGAAGAATAAGCAAAATAAAAGTTGTTTTCAAAACTTTAGAGCTAATCAAACCCGTAGAATTAATCAAATCCAGAGAACTAATATTTACTTCTCTGGCAGGTTCAGAAGAACCCTCTGAAAGCTTCAACAAAATTCCTCCAACTCTTAATTATTCTCTGAATATTAATATTTTGCCAGAGTTTGCCTGGTTAATATGAAAAAACAAAAAAGTCGAGAAAAAAGGAATTTCTTACAGGCCCTATTTAATGCTGTTCTTAAGGAAAAGATCCGTTTTAAGTAGTCTATTTTCCGGACGTGTAAGTTATGTCAGCCTGGAAATTTTCAAGCCCTTTTGGCTGCTGATTTTTTGCATTTTGGTTCCGGTTTTTTCCGGAGGCTAAAACTTTCTATTTGCTTAATCGGTGTCTCCTCCACTCCCCTTTCCGCCTCCATCATCTACGCTGCCTGCTCCATCTTCATGAATGGGCGAAGAATAGATACCCTCAAAATCATAGTCAACATAGTTATAATTATAAATTATAGAAAATAAATGGATCTCTTTTAACTGTTCAGGCGGAACAATCGCAGACATGTTCTCAAGGACTTTTTTTACAACTCCCAGAGAAGTTGCATAAACCAGATAAGAATTCCAGTTCTTTACTGATTCAGGAGGTTGATCTTTAAGAGCAGAGAGATCAGTTAGATATTTTTTGAAATCATCCCATCTTTTATAGTAAATACTTCCTTCAGGGGTCCAGCGTCCGAATATCGTTATGATCATTCCTGAGTACTCCATCATAACGAACCCGAAAATCCCGATTAAAGCAGTCAGTACATTAACTCTCGACGCTAGGGGAAACTCGGTTGGAGGGAAATATTTAGTAATCGTAATATAATAGATAATTGCAGCTACTAATATGAACCTGGAAAACCAATTCATATACGTGATTCCTGTTGATTGAAAGAATTTACCAAACTCAATACGGGATTTAACTTTCTGATTCCAGGAAGTAATAAATTGATAAAAATCGGTTCCTGTCCCGAGCTCTTTTTTAAATTTGCTCCAGGAAATCTCTTTATTTTCGGAAGCATGTTCTTTCAATAAATAGAGCGCGTCTTTTTCGAAATCTTCCAGTTCTGATAAGCTTCCTTTAGCTTTAGAGTATATTTCATTGTTTATAAGTTGTATTACAAAGTCCCTGGACTCGGATTTTGGGATACTTGAGGTAAATTTTGGGATGCTTGATGAATTTCCTTCTTCGGGTATTAAATTGTTCAGAGAAATATAGCCGCGGTTAGCAAGATCCATAACTGTTGCAATAAATCCTTCTATCTGAGGAATACCCATCCTTCCTTTCATGATAGCGTTGACTTCGGCAGGTTTGGAATCCATAGGTGGCTTCCTTTCATATATTTCTTCGTAATTTCCTAATGCTTTTTGATAATCTATTTTTAGCTCTCTCCCGTAAAGCAGGTATATGACGAAAGGAAAAGCCAGGATAAGGAGTAAAAAGTAAACCGTAAATCTGTAAATATTTTTTAAATACAAATCTTTCTGCTGATATTCGTTCTCAATAGCTAATATTTCCTCAAGACCCTCTTTATCATTCACTTGAACAAAACTGGAGTTGGGATACATGATTCTTGGAAAAACCACTCTTATTTCATACCATTGAGATGAGGGAATTTCTTTTGCCTTAAAGTTGATGACATTATTTTCAATATTGAACTCCTGTGTATACGCAGGAGGGTGAATCCAATACCGAATTTCATTTTCATTGTTCACAGGAAAAGCAATCCTTCCGCTTAAGTTTTCCACAGGTTTTTCCCATTCTCCACCCCACAGCTTGTAGTTGAATTCAGAGGTATCGCTGTAGACCTTGACCGCACCATGAAGATCGTAAGAAGTAAAAAGCGTCAATTTTTTAGGGCTGGGTTTTGGAAGTTCACCTACTAACCTGTATCCTTTAGGAGTCGGTTCGACTTTAAATTCACATGCTTTGTCCGAACAATGTCCCTTGATGTTATAGATGGACTGTCCGGGCAGCACCTTGAGTTCTCTATGAACGTCAATGTACTCTCCGTCAAATGCATATGAAATTGCCTCTCTAATATGAACTATACCATTGGGATCAACAGTGATATTTGTTGTAGCTCCCTCCAGTGAGTACCTCGCACTGGCTGAAGGCACAGAATAAAGAACAAGCAGAATAAGCAGAATAAAAATAACTGTTTTCAATATTACTGAATCGATACTTGCTTCTCCTACAGGCTCAGGAGAACCATTTGAGAACCTCAATCAAGTTTCCTCCCACTCCATATATTTCTGAATACGAGTATCCAGATTTTTCGTCCCCGTGCTGTCTCTTAATTTGAATATCCAGGATTTCCTTCCCTGAACTACTTATGAATACGAGTATCCAGGCTCTTCCCTGAACTACTTATGAATACGAGTATCCAGGCTCTTCCCTGAACTATTTATGAATACGAGTATCCAGGATTCTCTTTTCTGAACTATTTCTGAATACGAGTATCCAGAATTCTCCTCCCCACACTATTTCTGAATACTATATTCTCCAGAATCCACTTAATACTTTGTTCTAACTGGCTTGCAGACGCTTATTTTTTTAAATTTGTCAATTGCTTTTGATCCGGGGCTGTTTTGCCTGCATTTTGAGGCAAAAATCTCCAATCCTGAGAGGGACAGTCGATTTAATTTTATAAGTATTTAGTAATATCTTTATCAAAACTCTTACTTAATTTTACTTTCTTTCCATTTCTTTTGGACGGTAATTCGCTGTTTAAACCTGGATTATATCTTAAATTAGCTTTTGAATTCAAATAATCTATTCACTTTTTTTGAGGCACTTATCTATAAATATGCAAATGCATTGAGCATGTAAAGCATCTGTCTAAAAATCGAGAACAATAGAAAAGAAGTTAAAGAGAAGATCTGATAGTTAGTTAATGCAAATAGAAAAACATATTTTTGGGGTTTTTTTGTGTGGCAAGTAAATAAGACTGAAACAATGTTATTTTCATTATTATCTGCACTTTTTGTATTAATGGCAGGATCTGGAATAAGTGCTGCAGCCGAGTTTATCGTACATGACGGTGAATCGATACAGCTGGCTGTGGATAATGCGACGTCAGATGATACAATAATCGTAGAGCCTGGTACGTATAATGAGAGTGTTACTGTCCAGTCACCGATTACGATAATGTCTGAATCTGGAAATCCGAAGGATACGATAATTCAGGGTTCTGGCTTCAGTCTTTACGCAGGCAACGTAGTTATTAAAGGCTTCACCTTAAAAGGTGACGGTGAGTCGACTGGAGTATTTCTATCTGATTCGACTATTAGTTGCATAATTGAAAACAACAATATATTGGATTACGATACCGGTATTAGCACATCAATATATTGTTCAGGTACTGCAGTTAACAATAATGAAATTTCAAATTGTGGCAAAGGCGTAGAAATAGGGGAATCCTGGGATAACCTTGTTAGTAATAATGAAATCTCAAATTGTGATATAGGCGTTATTATTAATGATCTGGCATTCGCTTATATTAACAGTAACACGATTACTGATAATGGTATCGGAGTCTCCCTTACCGGGGACTGTAATGTATCCATTTCAGGCAATACTATAAGTTTCAATAGCGAATGCGGTCTTTACAATAACGCATACGGTAGTAACACAATCTACAACAACCTTTTCAACAACACAAAAAACGTGGTTTTTGATGAGTTTCACCAGGAGCCTGATAACTGGAATACGACAAAAAACAAAGAAATGAATATTATCGGTGGACCCTATATTGCAGGGAACTACTGGGCAGAGCCTGAAGGTGTGGGTTTTAGTCAGCTTAATTATGATACCAATAGTGATGGTGTGGCCGATGAGCCTTATACTATCGATGGAGAAGATATTGACTTCATGCCTCTGGTAACCCTGGGGGAACAAGCAGAACCCGTACTTCCTGTTGCAAACTTCAAGGCAAATACGAGCCAGGGACCTGCTCCTCTTTCAGTTTCATTCACTGACCTTTCCAAAAATGCAGTTTCGTGGAGCTGGGACTTTGAGAACGATGAAAAAATTGACTCTACAGCCAAAAATGGAGTTCATGTGTATACAGCTCCTGGATCTTATAAAGTCAATCATACCGTAAAAAACGAAGCTGGAACAGCCTCAAAACTTATTACGATAAATGTTACGGAAGCAGTTAATAATAAGTCAGGAAATGATGGGACTTCAAGCATCGGGAATACTAAAAATAATGGGAATAGTGGGGATAATGCAACCGAGGGTAGAAACAATAGTCTGGATAATGGAAATAACAGTGTAAATGATGTAAACAGTAGCGTAGGCAATGGAAATGGCATTATAAATAACGGAAATGGCAGTGTAGACAGTAGCATTAATGGAGATAATGGAAACTCTGGCGGGAGTGGAAGCAGCGGAAGTGATGGCGGAAGCAGCGGTGGAGGTGCAGGTAGTTCTCCTGAACCTGCAGAAAATGTCGAAGTAAAAGAACTTTCACAGGCGTTTATTACAAACGGAGAAGAGACCAAGTTTGATTTCTCACAAAATGCGACCTCTGTTGTGTATGTGAGTTTTGATGCAAAGAAGACTTTGGGAAAAATAATAGCCATTGCCGAAATGCTGAAAGGAAAATCAGCTCTGGTTTCGGAACTACCTGAAGGTGAGGTCTATAAGTCCTTTAATGTCTGGGTTGGAAACGGAGGAATTGCGACCTCTGATAATATGGAAAACCTGACAATGTGCCTCAAGGTTGAGAAGTCCTGGCTGCAGGATAAAAGTATAGATCCGAAATCAATCACCCTTAACTGGTATAACGGGGAAAAATGGGACCAGTTCCCGGTTACTATAACAGGGGAAGATGCAAATTATCTATACTTCACAGCCAATGTCTCTGGGTACTCTTCCTTTGCAATAACAGGCTCAACAGCAGGTTCAGCAACAGATTCAGTAACTGGAAAGGTAAAAAGCTATCTTGAGCAACAGGAAGCTTCTGAAGAAGAAAACAGCTTGCTGAGCACCGGGTCGGCAAAACTAACCAGTGAAACTGAAAAGAATGTTCCAGGTTTTGAAATAATTTTCGGAATTGTCTGTCTGCTCGGTAATTTCCTTTACAGGAGAAAATAATGAGGTGAAGGAATCCTCCTTCATCTTTAACTTTTTTAGGCAAATAAGGGAAAATTAATATTTCTGCTGTTATTCCTTAATTGATCGGAAGATTGCCCTATCAATTCACAGGCTTTTTGAGACGAGCCATGAAACCCTGGGAACCTGTATTGTTAGATCCTTTTTTTCCCAGCAGGAAGGGGAAATAATTATTTATAAGGAAAATCACAGGTATCAGGCAGAGAAGGTTCAGTACCGTTAAGCTCAGAGCAAAACCAGCATTGTAATAGAAATATTCTGTATCTACACCTAAGATAATGATTACAAGTTTTGTAAGGATATCTTTTAGAGGGAAATGAAGTGCAAGTATGGTCAGACTGTTTCTTCCGTAATATTCAAGAATCTTTGAGCTACCTATTTTCTTGAAAAGGTAAACAAAAGAAAATATTCCTGCGAAAGCTAACAGGTAAAAAGAAAAGAAGCTTCCGTATTGTAAAACATTCATGTTAACTTTAGCATCTGTTGGAAACTTCAGCAGGTATCCGAGATATAGCAGGCTCAAAAGTGTAGCGATAACAGGGAGATATTTCTCAACTCTGGAGAACTTTTCTATAAGCCCTGAATCTAATTTCAGACTAAAACTTGTTCCTGACTCTTTTTCTTGTTCTGTAAGTTTTCTAAATAGATTTCCAGCTCCATAAAAGACTATTGCAGCCAGAGCAACATCTACATTCCAGGGTATTCTGAAAGGCACGTAAACCGAATAAAGGTATCCTATTACTCCAGATATAGCAAGCCAGAATACAAGTTTTTTCGGCTCTATATAGTACTTCTTTGTAAGTCCATAAAAGAGAAGCTCGGTCACAAAAAGACACGTCAAGAACCAGAGAGGTGGATTATAAGAAACTTCAGGACCAAATGCGACAAGAATATGAGAAGTTCCATGAAGTATGCTGTTTTCAAAAAACTCAATATTTGTGACTCCTGGCTGGAATGCCGTATCCAGCAAAAAGTAAAACAAGCCGGTGATTACTGCAAAACAGAAGTAAGGCACAATAAGAGACCTGAATCTTCCCCTTACAAAATTTGCAGCTGATTCTGCATACTTTCCGAAATCGAACAGAAATCCGGAAATGAAAAAGAACAGTGGCATGTGAAATGAAAAGATGTAAGTATCAAGCGCTACAGGTAAGCTGTGATGTGCAAACACCACAAGTATGATCCCAATCCCTTTTAAGGCATCAATCCATTGAAGTCTCATATTAACCTAAAAGATTAACAGTGTTTATATAATAAAAACGTTTGTTTACTATTTTGGATTTACGATATTCTTTTGGACTTGCATAAATATGATTCCAGATTAAACTTGCATAAATATGACTCTATTTTTGGTTTGAAATTTTCAATTTGAAAATACTATTTGCTTGAAAACAATTTTTTGTATAATTAATTTAAAATAATTTATCTTATTAGTATAGTCTGGAGTTGGGAAGTAGAAATGGGGGTATCGTCGACCACAAAAAGAATCGCCTGGAAGCCACAAATCCTTTTTCGAACAATTACGCTTGGGGGAGCATAAATTCGAAGAGACTGTATTGGGGGATACAGTGAACGGATGAAGTGCTTCTGGGCT
>CAZCKG010000036.1:0-5235 GCA_964498825.1 uncultured Methanosarcinales archaeon | reverse complement strand
TCTTCTTATTCTTCTTATTCTTCTTATTCTTCTTATTCTTCTTATTCTTCTTATTCTTCTTATTTTCCTTATACTATTCTTTTTGCTGCATTTAACTCTTTTAATCATAGTTTTCTAGATGTTCTTTTATCTTGATCCGATTCACAGATTATTTTTTGATCCTTATCGCATCAAGAACTCTTACTGTTTCAATATACAGATTGATTAAAATGTACAATGCTTTCAGCCGGTTATGCTTTCAGCCGGTTATGCTTTCAGCCGGTTTTCACTTATTTGGCATGAAAGTTCTTTCAAGTACTTTCATGTTTTTGTGCATGTTATCCAAAGAATATCATATTTGTTTTCTGAATAAATCAGCTGTTTCGTCTTCTGATCCTATTAATAACTTCTTGAATATGCAAAAATATAGTTTTATCTTCGGATCGAGCAAATTATTATAAACATATACCTATAATTATTTACAGATCATTTTCGTGACACGGCAGATATTTACATGTTTTTGTCACATTGGATCAAACTGTAATTTTATCAGATTAAAAATCAGGTTTTTGCAGCAGTATAAATATGCATAATTACTTTACAAAATCAAGGAATTAATTCCAGGAGAATCACCAAAATTCTGCAATCTATCGCTGATTTGACTTACAAAGGATTTTCAACACACATTTTCTTTAAGGCTATCGGTCTGATTTAATAATAATGTCAGTTATCTGTAGAAGTGAATCAGATAAGTCTCGGAATTTTAAGGCAGTTTGGTACATAGATTGATATCTCAAATCAATGCATTTTTTACTTTGCCCATTAAAATCGGAGAAAAGTAGATGAGAAATGATATTAGAAATTCTGGAATTGATACTATTGGAAATGTGCCCTGGGGAACACATTTCTGTCAATTTTACCAGACAAAAGAAGATTTGATGGATACACTTGTTCCTTATTTGAAAGCAGGACTGGAAAATAACGAGCTTTGCATATGGATTACATCAGAATCTCTAAGTGTGGAAGAGGCAAAAGAGTTCCTGAGAAAGGCTATTTCTGATATTGATATCTATCTGAAGAAGGGGCAAATTGAGATTACTTCTTCTGACAATTGGCATATAAAAGATGATGTTTTCGACTTACACAGACCATTAGCCAGCTTGCTTTGCAAAATAAATCAATCATCAGGCAGTGGTTATGATGGTTTGAGATTGATCGAGGATATTCCCTGGCTGGAGGGGAAAAACTGGAGCGATTTAATTGATTACGAGAGAAGAATAAATTCTGCTAGGGGTAAATACCCGATAATAGCTCTGTGCACTTATTCCCTTGAAATGTTCAGTGCAACCGATATAATGGATATTGTTGCAAATCATCAATTTTTTTTGGTTAAGAAAGAAGGAAAGTGGAAGCAGATAGGTACCTCAGGCAGGAAAAGTACTGCCGAGTGCAAGTTAACTGAGCAGGAGTTGCAGGAAAGTGAAGAGCGTTACAGGATGCTTTTCACAAACATGACCGATGGCTTCGGTCTTTTAGAGATTATCTATAACACTGATGGTAAGCCTTGGGACTATCGTTACCTTGAGGTAAACCCTGCTTTCGAGCTCAGTCTGGGTGTAGAAAGGGAACAGATGTTAGGCAGGACTATGCTGGATGTATTTCCAGATGTGAGCCCTATAGCGATTGCAAAGTACGAAGACGTTGCGCTCTCAGGAAAGTCAATTCACTTTGAGATATTTAGCCAAATATCGCACAAATATTTAGACATTTATGCATTCAAACCTGAGAAAGGAAAGCTAGCGCTGATTCTTAGAGATATCACAGAACGTAAACTGATAGAGAAAGAACTACAAGAAAGTGAGAGAAAATACCGCAATATCATAGAAACAGCCAGCGAAGGTATATGGATAGGTGATTCCGAAGCCAGGACGACATATGTTAATAAAAGAATAGCTGAGGTGTCAGGATATACTCAGGATGAGATGATTGGCAGATATCCATGGGATTTTACTGATGAAGGAAGTAAGTCGGTTATTAAAAAGAATATTGAAAAAAGACGGCAGGGTATCGATGAAAGCTATGAGTTTAAATTCCTGCGTAAAGACGGTTCCCCAATATGGACAATTGTAAATTCTAAGTCCCTCTTTGACAGCAATGGCAAATTTATTGGCTCCATGAGTATGCTCACCGACATTACCAGGCGAAAAGAAGTAGAGGCTAAATTAAAAGAGACATTAGACAATTTAGAAAACTCAGTCAAAGAACGTACAGCCGAGCTTGAGAAAGCTTACAATTCATTGAAAGAAAGCGAAAAGAGTCTTGCCGAAGCTCAAAAAATGGCTCATATTGGAAGCTGGGAGTGGGATATTAGAGCTGATGAAGCATACTGGTCTGATGAACTATATCGCATTTTCGGACGTGATCCTCAAGAATTCGCACCACCTTACAGCGAATATTTAAGTTACATACATCCCGATGATCGAGCTTATTTTGATAATGCTACTAAGAAAGCTGTAAATGGAAAAACTTACAGCATTGATTACAGGATTATACGGGTTGATGGGGAAGAACGCACCATACACATGCAATCACACGTTATTTTTGATGAAGAAAATATCCCTATTCGAATAAAAGGAACAATTCAGGATATTACCGAGCGCAAGCAAATGGAGGAAGCATTGCGTCAGAATAAGGTGCTGCTTTCTGCTTTTCTCGAACAATTGCCGGTAGGTCTTGGACTTGCTGATACCAACGGACACTGGTTGATTACTAACAGCGTTTTACGTCGCTTTGTGGGCAAATTTATTCCATCACTGGATCCTGAAAATAGCTGGCGTTGGCGGACTTGGGGAGTTGATGGCAGCCTGCTTAATCAGACCGAATGGCCAAGCATGAGAGCACTGCGAGGAGAGAACATAACTCCAGGGCTAAATTTCCTGTACACCTCCGACACCGGACTGGAGATATGGACGCGGGTAAGCTCGGTTCCTTTCCGCAACGAAGCTGGAGAGATTGCAGGTATTATCACCGTCATTCAGGATATTGATGAGCAAAAGAAGGCTGAAGAAACCCTGGCAAAAATAGACAAAATTCGCATAAAAGAAATTCATCACAGAATTAAGAACAATCTGCAGGTGATTTCATCCTTACTTGATCTTCAGGCAGAAGAATTCTCTCATATTGAAATTTGCAGGACTCCGGAAGTTGTAGAGGCTTTTATGGAAAGCCAGAGCCGAGTAATTTCCATGGCTCTTATTCATGAAGAACTATATAAGGGAGACAAAATTGATACACTTGACTTTGCAGCTTATGTGAAGAAGCTAACTGAAGATCTTTTCAGTTCATACAACCCCGGGAATATGGATATAAGCTTCAAGCTGAACCTTGAGAAGGTTTATCTTGGAATGGATACTGCAATACCTCTTGGAATTATTATAAACGAGCTGGTTTCAAACTCCTTTAAGCATGCTTTTTCTGCTGAACAGAAAGGAGAAATTCAAATAAATCTTCGCAAAAATGAAACTTTCGTCGCCAGAAAAAACACTTTAGGTCTGGATGAGGGCTGCATGGAAAAAAATGGTTTCCGTTTTATACTTGAGATATCGGACAACGGAAAAGGATTTTCGGAAAAAACAGATTTTAAAAACACGGACTCTCTGGGCTTTCAGCTCGTAAATGTTCTTATTGAACAGATTGAGGGCTATATAGAGCTTAAAAG
Organism: uncultured Methanosarcinales archaeon; assembly: GCA_964498825.1. Classification (GTDB taxonomy): domain Archaea; phylum Halobacteriota; class Methanosarcinia; order Methanosarcinales; family Methanosarcinaceae; genus Methanosarcina. The sequence goes on along the minus strand of CAZCKG010000036.1, from coordinate 1,538 downwards.
AGATCAAGGAACAAAGTTCACTATATGGTTTAGCGATATAGAAAGATGAGATATGATTCAACCGTTTTATTAAAACAGATTTTAAAAACACGGACTCTCTGGGCTTTCAGCTCGTAAATGTTCTTATTGAACAGATTGAGGGCTATATAGAGCTTAAAAGAGATCAAGGAACAAAGTTCACTATATGGTTTAGCGATATAGAAAGATGAGATATGATTCAACCGTTTTATTAAGCTCGGCAACTTAATCTGTCAACATTCTTCATCTATCTGAAGTCTGATTTCTTTGGCATCAATACAAGCATTTTCGCTGCTTTGCCATTGATATCAGTATCCTCGTTATTGATATTCCGGCGGACTGTTAAGATTCTCTGTTGTTTCACAAATATTCCTGATTTATCAAATGCCAAGTCTCCAGCCTGTACTATTTTTGCTATGTTGTCAAAGCTTGCCAGGCCATCCTCGGCAGAATCACCTTTTTCCGGCTCATAATACTTGGCAGTCAGGGTAAAACCTCAGTTTTATTCAACCTAATAAATCACTGATCATGTTGTCTCGAATAAACCATAAACCTTTGAGATCACCATATGTTCCAAGATCATTCGATTGCAGGCAGGAATTCTATGATTTCTTAAAGCAGCGAAACATGAGGGATAAATCTCTGCAATTACCGAGCAAACGATTCTCACAGCTTCTGGATTCAATGAGTAACTTATCATCAATATTGGCTTGATGATTTTAAGGGTTTACGATTTCTCTTTTGCACATTTGTTTGAATACGAGTCAAGGCGTATACTCAAATAAAGTAATTGTGGCCGAAGTCTCTAACAATCAAAGATCAGAAAATAATTTCGGATTCAAAATAAGTATGAAAATCGCATTGTTCGAGAGTTTGCACAGAGGACTTATAAAGGATTAATAAAAAGGAGTTTATGGAGTTCAAAAGATTTTCCAGTATCACCCGAACTCCATATGTGCCCTAAGAGGCAAGGATTGTGTTAGCTTTGCGTATATTTAAGCTTGCCTGACTTTGCCTCTTAGGGATAAATAAAAATGAAGTTATGAATCTTGCCCAAAAAATAGTAGTCGGAGTTTAAAACCTTGTTTTCTCCGAGGAATGCTCGAAAGTCATAAGAAAAAAACGCAAAATAAAAGATTTTTTGAAAGCAAAATTCAATGAATTTTCTATTTTTTTGGAAATAGAACACTTAAATTGCTTTTTTAATTTATTACTTAAGATGTAGTCTCACTTCATTCGGGAAAAGCTCCGTTTAAGATGCAAATAACGTTGTTCCGGTTCAAAAAAGCTCACTTCTCAAAAAGAAGACGCTAACCCAAAATAAAAATAATGTTATGTATCTTCACCCAAAATTCGTCCTCTTGAGCGAGCGAAGCGAGGGAAATGGACTGTGTGCTCCCGAATAGCAATTCTGGATTCTAAATCATAAATTCGTCTGCTTGAGCGCAGCGAAACAGACTGCGTACTCCCGAGGCGCAATTCGGGCAGCAAATCAAGAGAAAAAATATGGGTTTGGCACC
>CAZCKG010000035.1:0-14079 GCA_964498825.1 uncultured Methanosarcinales archaeon | reverse complement strand
CCTTCTTGATGCTCTTTTTATATTTCTTTGCCTGCCATTTACCCTTTTTATCCTGAGAGATATGTTTTTGAATTATGAATTCGACGCAGCTTTAATAATAGCGAACTCGCTGGTTTTCATAATACTTCTTTTCTTTGTATATGGAATCTGGAAGCCAGAAAAGTTAAAACATATAATTCACAAGCTTGCCAGTAAGCTTGCTCCATTTTTAGGGAAACGGACAGATGACGTGCTTTTCAGTCTCACGGAACAAATAGACAGAGAAATCGATAATTTTCATGGTAGTGTGAAGATCTTTTTATCAGAAGGAAAAAAGGGGCTGATCTGGGGAATGATATATACTTTCCTTTTCTGGATTGTGGACTTTTCACTGCTCGTACTTATCTTGATGGGCCTTTCACAAAAACCTTCTATACTTGCCGCTTTTGCAGCTCAGGTACTTCTGACAGTAGTCTTACTGGTTCCCGCAACTCCCGGCTCAAGTGGAGTCGCTGAACTGGGGGCAGTTTCCGTCTTTTCAATGTTCGTAAACTCATCTGTCCTGGGGATTACAGTACTTGCCTGGAGAGCTCTGACATATCATATGAACCTGCTTTTCGGAGGCATTGTAAGTTTGAAGATTCTCAAAGACATGGACCTGATAAAAAAACTGACAGAAGATTCTGCAGAACTCCAGAGAGATTCTGAAAAAATGGTTTAAGAAGACTAAGCATTTATTGAGAGTAATATAGCTTTATATGCTATTCTCACAACTCTCTCTATAATGTCCTCTGAATTTGTCTTTGAAATCATGAGAAAAAGTGTACACTTGATCTCGATTTTTATCGTACTTATCTACGAATTTTTCGGAAAAGAGGCTGTTCTATGGGTGCTTATGCTTTTTCTGGTCACTGTCCTTTTCCTTGACTATCTCCGGCTGGAGAAAAGCATGAAAATACCGTTTTTTTACACTATGTACAGGGATCAGGAAGCAAACCGTCTGGGAGGCCACATCTACTTTGCCCTGGGAGCAATTTCAGCAATAGCCCTCTTCAGCAGAGAAATAGCATACGCTGCAATCCTTATGACAACTTTCGGAGATATGGCTGCAGCTCTGATAGGAAAATTCTATGGAAAGAAAAGGGTTTTCAAAGGAATATTCAATAACAATAAATCCATTGAAGGTTCGGTTTCCGAGTTTATCGTTGATTTCCTTATAGGCTTCTTAATAACCGGAAATCCTGCTGTTTCCCTTGTAATGTCTTTTTTTGCAACCCTTACAGAAACCGCAGTAAACAAAATTGACGATAACCTTGTGATACCCATTTTCTCAGGTTTTTTTGGACAGATAACCCTGATTCTTCTGATGTATTTACAATAAATTTCTAAATAGTTGAAACAGGGATTTGAAGCAGGGATTTAAAGCAAGGATTTAATCAAGAATTTGAATCAAGAACTCCAATCACGAAACATGTGGAATCCGAAATTTTGCCCCTGAAAAAGGAGAAAACCCTTTTCAGGGTTTATTCTCCTGCTGGATTTTGTTCTCCTACCTCCGCTGCACTCTCCGCTTTCTGGAGCTTCCTCATTTCTTTTATGCGCCTGGCAAGAATTTCACTGAGATAGAGGACAAGTGCTGCGAGGAGGACATAAACCTTCAGGCTCACAGGCTCACTTGCTTCCCTTTCGGAGTTCTGCCTGGCATCTTTTAAAAGCAGGGCTCTTGCATCCTTTTCAGTGTAAATTTTCCCACCGGTTGCAAGAATAAGAGGCTCTATGTCTTTATTAAGCCCTATATCCCGATATTCAAGAGGGTAGTTTACTGCCAGAGGGTAGCCGGAAATATCGTGAATACCTGCACTTCCCGGATTTACAGTTGCCTCGTAGGTGTTTCTTCCGGTAAGAGCAAGGTCAAGAGGATTTCCGTCGAGTTTCAGCTGGGGAATTCCCTCATCATACATTACAAGGGTCAGGTTGGAGGGAGTTCCAAGCCAGGTATCCGGACTATCCACAACAGCCCCTTCTTCAGCCCTCGGGTTTGCTATTGCCCAATTTGTCATTCCGGAAACAAGCTTTGCACTGGAGCCATTGTAAAGGGCAGATGCCCAGCGAGAACTTTCACCCTCTCCATTGTCCGTGCTGAGGGCTGCAACTCTCCCTAATCCGAAGCGCCATGTTGTAAGCACAGGTTTTCCAGTAGCAGCAGTGATAACAAGGCGTTCAGCCCCTGCTTTTGGAGTCACATCATTATATCCTGTGATATTGGCAGTAAGGTTCACATTTTTCGTAATAAAGTGATCAGGGGAGTAAGCGTAGAGAGCATAGGACTCAAGAGTGACATTCTTTTCTTGTTCTTCCGCAGACTCATTAACTGGCCCAAAATCAAAAACTACCCTTTGGGGTTCCTGGCCATCTTCTGTCACATTAATTCGCTTATAGTTACTTTCAAGCCCCAGTTCTTTCATTAACATTTCTGCATAATAATTTCTGGCCTTATCAGTTTGCGAAGGAGCCGCTGAATGTATATGGATAAAGTAAAGGTTTACACCAAGTTTCTGCAGCTCTTTTGCAGCCTGAAGACCTGGTTCGTAGGAATCCTTTATTCCTCCGTCCGAAATAATAACAGCATCACGTTCGCCATCCTTGTCTACAAGCATTTCTTTTGTGCCTATAAGCCCCTGGTCAAGTGAAGTTTTGCTCTGATCATCAGTGGTCAGCCGTGAGATTTTGTCTTCCATGATTGCCCTGTTCTGGGGAAGGCCCAAAAACAAAAATCCTCCGAAGACATCATAGTCCTTGCTTCCGAAAGCTATAGCCGCAGCATTTGCATCTCTGAGGTTTTCGTCCTCGAGAATATGGATGGCATTTCCGAGGATATCCCCCTGTGCTCCATGATCCCTTGCACTTGGAGAGATGTCAAGAACCAGGACAATGTTTCTTCCACCCTTATACTCGGAAGGTTTTGAAAGTACAGGCAGAATTTCTTCAAGCGAAGAATTAAGGTAGTTACCGTAATCATACGCCCTTTCTCCTCCTACAACTATCAATCCTCCCCCATCAATAACGTATTTTTTAATTTCCTTTATCTGAGGTTCGGAAAGGGTCTGAATAAACTGGTTGTCCAGAACCAGGACTTTGCTGTCATTGAGAGCACCTGCTCCGGGGTAAGCAGTAACAGTCGAAACTTCATAAAGGCTGGAAAGGATCTGAGCAAGAGGAGAATTGGCCTCACTGGTTACAAGGGTAATTTTCGGTTTTGGGATTACATAAACCGATTTGCTGAACTCATTATTGATGCTGTTGAGATCTTCTCCGGAAGGCGTGATCTTTACGCGGATAGTGTGAGCTCCAAGGGTGTTGAAAGCTTGATTAATAGGAATGGGACTTTCACTGTTGTTCCTGCCCTCCAGAACAAAATCCCTGCTCTGGGAAAGCTGTCCATCCACATACACCTCAAGGAAATAGCTTACATTCTGCTCGGAAGCCTGGCGGACAACTATTTCAAACTCGTTCTGGTTGTCCACTACAACAGTCTTATCCCCAAGAATTTCGACACTCAGGTCATTTGTTTTAAGCTCCGGTTGCACAAGATAGACTGGAGTATCGGTTTCTTTTGCAAACCCCAGAGCATCTACCAGGCTCTTTCCTGCATTATTGTTCCCATCACTAACAAGAACTATCTGACTGCCGCTGCCTGAGTACTGAGCCACAGCATCCCCAAGAGACGTTTTATCTCCGGTTAACTGAACCATACTTGTAGGAGTATTTGCTGTAAGACCTTCGTAAAGGTCAGTACCTGTTTCATTGGGAAAAAGCCCCATGCTTGCAGTTTTATCCTGAACCAGCACAAGTGAAGGGTTTTCTTCGCTGACAGTTTGTGTAACCGTCGTGTAAGGAGCAGCCAGAGCAAGTATAAGGAGAAAAGCAACAAGCATCCTCCATTCCACAAGCTTTGTTTTTGATTTTCTCAGGAAATAAAACCCTGCAATTATAACGGGAATTATTAGGAGAAGCATCTCCGGGTGCTCAAGAGCTATATTCATAGTTCACCTCTCCCGCGCACAATAAGGATTTCAAGCAGAATGAGCAGGAACAAAATTCCTATGAGATAGTCGGTGATATCATGCTTGGCAGTGTAGGAATCAGCCTTTACTACTTTGGACCCATCTTCTTTAACAGCCCTTTGAATCAATTCCGAAGAATCAACTGTAGTGTTCGATTCCCTGTCATTATAGAGATTAACTGCAATCTTTTTCCCTGAAATCTCGTAGATTCCAACCTCATCATAGAGAATGCGGTTTGAGGTAAAAGTCTTTGAAGGAGTCTTTATCTCTTCGGTTTTCGGAAGAGAGGTCAGAGTTCCGGTATTGAGGTTATATTCGGATATGTCTCCTGTCCCTCCGAGCCATTCAACGAGTTTTATCCAGAACACGGGATACTCAGGCAGGTTGTGGAAATTGTTCCAGGAATTGTCCCCAAGCTCATCACTGAGCCCCATATAGAAAATGGTTCCCTTTCCCACCTGCCAGTAACTAAGTAAAGGAATTCCGTTTTCAAGAGTTACCAGGGTTGTTGATCCGGTCCTTTCAGTTGCATTCAGGTATTTGCGGACAGAGATTTCATCACTTCGAATATCCTTCGTAATGCTGCTTTGAAGAGATTCTTTAACTTCAAGCCCATTTTCATCTTCTTCGATTCCGATAGGCTTCACAGGCAAAATTTTTAAAAGATCAATCTCAGTTTTCTCAGGAACAAGAGCTTCGCTCCCAATGAAGACCGCATTGCCTCCGTTTCTGACATAATTTTCAATTATTCCGATAGAATCGTTGCCAATAGGGGTCTCTTTCTGCGCAAGCACTACAAGCGTGTAATTATCAAGCGTAGCAGGCACTGACTTTGAGACACTCAAATTACTATTAGGAAGCAAGGAGAGTGCAGTTTTTGAAGGCAGCTTTCCATTATCAGTAACATAAAGGATTTGCTGCTCTGAGATATCGGGAATGGAAATATAGGCTTTATTGTCAACAGACAGATCATCCTCAAGATTTAGCTTTACTGTTGTGATTCCAGGCCCCAGGTTTCCCAGTGTGAACTGATTTGTTCCACCTGCAGGAACATCAAGAGAGAGAGACTTTGAGGTGTTCCCGGAAATTCCTCTTCCAGTATCGATTTCAACACTTTCGCTGTGATCCATATAATTTTTAATTACACCCGTATAGCTATATTTTCCATCCGTGGCTTCGATCCATCCATTGATGATTCCAACGTTATTGGCAGGTTTTCCGACTTTTACAAAATTGACTGATATCCCGTAAGACTCAGCCAGATTCTTGGAAGCAACAGGATCATCTCCCTTATAGTTAGTAAAATCCGAGATAACAATAATTCTCCCTCCTTCTTTGGAAAGAAGACGCATACCTGTTGTAATGGCTGCAGAAAGGTCAGATGTGCCAGCTCCTGGCTTGACTTTCCCTAAAATATCCTTTGCCGCAGAAGCATCATCTCCTTCAAGAGCTAGGAGAGGAGTATCGGAAGCCAGAATTATGCTATTTTTCTTGCTAACGTATCCTTCAGCAATCCCAACAGCCTCGCTGAAGCGGGAATCAACATTCATGCTTGCAGAGGTATCAAGAACAAGCACTGTATGCTCTCCGCTCAATTGTTCTTCCGAAGTGTAATAATAGCCTGCCGCAGCAATAGAAAGGAGGATCAGCATTAGAAGCTGAATCAGGAAAAGAGGATCCTGTACTATCCTGGTGAGGGAAGCGTAGACCTTTTTCCTTTCTCTTTCCAGTTTAAGGATAAACATGACCGAAGGAATTGAAAGCACAGTCGGCTTCGGACGGAGCATGTAAATAATGATGAGAGGAATTACGCTCAGAAGAGCAATAAGAGCAAGAGGAGTTTCAAAAGCCATATTTAGCGCCTCCTTCTCCTGATCGTATGGTAGAAAGCATCAAAAATAGGAGTATCGGTTGTAAAGGTATAGAACTCGGCCCCTACCTTTATACAGGCTTTTTTAATCCTTGCACTGTGATCATCAAGCTTTTCAAGGTAGCGTTCTTTGAACTTTTCACTGACATAAGTCCTTATTTCTTCCCCTGTCTCAAGATCTACGAGCTTGCTGTTTCCCTGAAGAGGGAGGACCTTTTCCGTAGGGTCGAGCACCTGAATTAAAATGAGATCATGATCAGACAGCCTTGAAACTGCTGTTTGTATTTCTTCGGGATCCTGAAGGAAATCCGAGATCAGGATCACAAGAGACCTGGACTTGATTTCAGGGCTGTATTTTATGACTGCCTCTCCAATTGAAGTCCCGCCTGACAGTTCAAGTTCTGTTAACCTATCGATTGCCCGCATAAGATTTTTTCGGCCCCTGCTGGGCTTGTTTACATCAACTTCCTGCGTGAACGTTGATATGGCAAACCGATCGTTATATTTTGTTACCATGTAAGCATAACCTGCAGCAAGCATGGCAGCATACTCGAATTTTGAAGTCCCTTTTTCAGGGTAGTCCATACTTTTACTGGCATCCAGAAGGATATGAGTTGTAAGAGTCTTTTCTTCCTCGAACTGCCGCACATAGAGTTTTTCAGTTCTTGCATAGGCTTTCCAGTCGATATCTTTTAAGCTATCGCTAGAGTCAAACTCTCTAAACCCGATAGTATCAATTCCATGTCCGCTTCGGGTGGACGGACGGTTTCCGGCATAGACCGTTGATACTCTTTTCCGGACTGAGAACGTAAAGCGGTCAAGCTGCCTGAAAAAGTCCGTTTCGATATTTTGTTTTGTGCGAGTCATTCTGGATCATAAATTGAAAAGCAGGTTTATCCAGAAATCCTATTTATCCGGAACCTGGAAAACCATCTAGAGGTCATAGGTTTAGTTCTACATTTCTTCGCTAGCCTGACCAGAAACATAATCTCAGGTTTTACTTTACTTTCGTGATAATACCTTCAATCACCTGATCAGGAGTCATCCCGCTTCTTTCAGCTTCAAAAGTCAGGATAAGCCTGTGCCGAAGGACAGGATATGCCATATAATCAATGTCTTCCTTACTTACGAAATTTCTTCCCTGTATAAGAGCCCTGGCTTTTGCAGCAAGAATAAGGCCGATAGATGCACGGGGGGAAGCCCCATACTCGATATTCTCTTTATCTTTTCTTGTCATGCTCACGATAGAAAGGACGCGCTGTTTAAGTTCCTCTGAAATAGGGACCTGCCGGGTGAGCGTTTGTAATTCAAGAAGTGTAGATTTATCCAGACCCCTGGAAATCGTAGGAGTTTCGGATTTCGTATATCGGTTTATAATTTCCATTTCTTCTTCATAGGAAGGATAATCTACAAGAATTTTCAGGAGAAAACGGTCTAGCTGGGCTTCGGGCAGAGGATATGTACCCTCCATTTCAAGGGGGTTCTGGGTGGCAAGAATAAAGAAGGGACGATCCAGCAGGAAGGTATCGTTTCCGACTGTAACCTGTTTCTCCTGCATAGCTTCCAGCAGGGCAGACTGGGTCTTTGGAGATGCCCTGTTAATTTCATCCGCAAGGACAACATTTGCGAAAACCGGCCCTGGAGAAAACCTGAATGCTTTTTTGTTATCTTTTTCTTCAATAACATTTGTACCAGTAATATCAGAAGGCATGAGGTCAGGAGTACACTGAATCCTGCTGAATTTCAGGTTCATAGACCTTGAGACTGTAGAGATCATGAGGGTCTTTCCAAGCCCTGGGTTACTTTCCATAAGGGCATGTCCTTCACAGAGAATCGCAATCATTATCTGTTCGACTATACTATTCTGACCTACTATGACTTTCCCAATCTCTTCAAAGAAGCTTTTGAATATTCTGCCTGAATTCTGATAGGTCGTGGCAGCCTGCCCAGAATCGATATTAGTTTCACTCATATTTACTTCACCCGTTAATTTGCTGTTTTTGCAGGACTGAAAGTCCGCTTTATACTGAACATTACCTGCTCCTGCACCTGTGAACCATCCAGAACACAGCCTGTTATTCAAAAATTGCTTGCAGACAAGTTGAGATTGAAATGAGTACAGGTAAGTCAATTTTAGATAAATTATTCACATTTTTTTCTGCAAGTCATTCTTCTGCAAGTCATTCTTCTGCAAGTCCTTCAAAATAACTCCGAATAACGGTCCTGTATCCTTCCGGTAGATTTTCGTAATAGCTCTGAGAAGCGACTGCCTCAGGATTTACGAGATCCGATTGAGTAAATGATCCGTTCATCTGCTTCCCTTCTTCCTGGCTTGTAAAACCCTGCCCTGATCCTGGAGGAATTGTCAGATTAACTTCGGTTCCTTCCACTATAATAACGGCAGGATTCCCAAAGAGTTCTTGTTCCTGGTTCTTACTAGTATTTGATGTCCCACCATTTTCTTCTACAGGGTAGAGATCCTTATTTGAGTCAGAGATCAAAGGAACCTTTTCAATCACTTCATTAAGATCTGTTGGACTGATAGTTGTCTGATACCCGGTCCCGGCAACATATGCGAGAAGGGACCCCACAAATACAATTATGCAGAGGTCCTTAGCAAGTTTTTTCCTGTCAAGAAACGATGAGGACTTCAAAGACTTTGAATCAATTATAACGCCGCCTATCAGATCCCGAACGATAATGTTGTCCGTATTGCGGTTATCATAGGCAGTCCTTAACCTTTCTTTAAGCTCAGGATATTGTTCTTCCAGAAGGGCAATGGCATCTTTCTTTTTCGCCCTGTAATGCCTGATTACTGTGAAGATAAGGGAAAAAGAAATAGCCAGAAAAATGAGCCCTAAAGTTTCAAAGACGATTCCGAAACCCAGGATATTATATTTTGCGCCGGTATAGGGCTCAAAAGTACTGAACATTAGAAATAAATCTCTCATATTGAAAAGCACGAAAAGAACATAAAGGACCAGAAAAATTGCAAGCGAATCTGCAAAGATATAGAGTCCTCTATACGTTTTTAGAGCCGATTCGTGTTTATTTACTATATTTTCAATCTCCAGAGCCATCTCGCTCCCTTCTGCAACCGGAGAATCCGGCATGTATCATAATACAAATACTGCACAAAACATACAAAGATACTGTAGAAAGATTATAGAAAGATACTATAGAAATATAGTATATAAATGTACACGTTCCCAGAGCATACATTCTACAGCCTTGCATATATCTGGGGAACTTTTGCCTCTAAATTTGAAACTTTACGCCTGCCAGGAATTTCATTATTGCCTTTTTCAATATTACGAGAACTTTACTTTCTGAACGCAGGATAAGAGCCCAGCACTTTTAGAGTATCAGCTTTGACATTTATATCCTCTAAGGCATCTTTTATAAGTGCATCGCTGGTGTGTCCTTCAAAATCGATATAGAAGTAATAATCCCCAAGTTCTTTTTTAGACGGTCTGGACTCTATCTTTGTAAGATTAATGTTCCTTTTCGCAAAAGCGCCGAGAATTGCGTATAACGCCCCAGGCCTGTCTTTCTCCAGATATACTATAAGGGATGTTTTGAAGGGTGAAAAGCTGCACTTTTCAAACCCTGATTCATACCCGGTTTTATATTCGGACCTGGATTCAGGCCTGAATTCCGATCCTGAGTAAGGCTCTTTTTTAGCTTCCGGAACACAGGAAGTCTGCTCATTTGAAACTTTTTCCCGGGCTTTCAAAACAATGAAACGTGTGTAGTTTTCTTTCCGGTCCTGGATGTTTGAGAGAAGGATTTTCAGATTATAGCGTTCTGCGGCCTCGGGTGAAGCTATTGCGGCCATCTCTTCAAACTCACCTGCAAGCCTTGCTGCATGCGACGTACTGCCCGTGCTTCTTAATTCGGCTTCAGGGAAGTGTTTCTTCACGAAATGCCTGCACTGGGCAAGCCCCTGGGGATGAGAGAGAATAACCTTCACTTTCTCAGGCCCTCCCTTTGAGAGCAGACAGTGCTCGATTTTGACAACTATTTCCGCAATTATCACGGCATCGTTCTCAAGAAGAAGATCAAGAGTGACACCCACAGATCCTTCAATAGAATTTTCTATCGGAATTATAGAGACATCTGATTTCCCCTGGACCGCCGCCAGAAATGCGTCTTCTATGTCTGCAAAATATCGAAGTTCTGAGCCACTTATGCCATATTCCAGAGCCCACATATTTGCAGCCTTTTCCGAATATGAGCCTTCAGGCCCCAATACACCAATAATCATCCGAGTGTTAATTGGGGGAATAGTAATAATATTTTTTGATGCCCGAATTGCGCCTCGGGAGTACGCAGTCTGTTTCGCTGCGCTCAAGCAGACGAATTTATGGCTTAGAATCCCGAATTGCGCCTCGGGAGTACGCAGTCTGTTTCGCTGCGCTCAAGCAGACGAATTTATGGTTTAGAATCCCGAATTGAACCTTGAAAATGCGCTGTCCGTTTTATTCGCTTTGTTTGCTCAAACAAACTGGTTTATGGGAAAAAATTTTCGTTTTTTCCCATATTTTCACATATTCTGTAATTATAAGTGTAAAAATGGGCTCTTCCATCCTTAGAGTAGAGTCTTAAGTTAGTTAGAACCATAGAAAGAAAGGAAAAACACGGAAGACAGAAAAAAGGGGCACAGTTTCCTGTTTTCCGTGCTTTCTGGTGTAATAGAGGTTTATCTGGATTTTTTTCGGGATCTGGGACTATAGAATCTTGACCCGGATCTAACAGATTGTTATTGGCTCAGATTTTAGTAACTGCGCTCCACGGTGTAGGTGACTTTCTTTGAGCCGTCGGCAGGTACTGTTATTTCCCACTCGGCAGTAGAAGAGTCCTTTTTCTCATATTTATCGGAGCTGTTGGTGATCTTCCATTTACCGTAGATATGTTCTACGATCTTTACTTTCTGAGCTTCGGATTTGTGGTTCTTGAGTTCAATTTCATAGCTCTCCTTCCAGGTATTGGTGTTTACTTTATCGTAGCTAGTCTGGGATCTCGTACCTGTTATATCAAAAGCGCTGCCAACAACAACATCCACCTCTTCATCTTTTGGGGTATGGTCTATGCTGTCTTCTCCAAGGAACTGGAGCTGGCCGTCAGAGTCTGCTTTGTATACTCTTAGAACACCGGCAGGGAGGGGCATTCCAAGCCCTTTTTCTTTAGAGTTGTTAAGGTTCAGGACAACCTGGACATCACTGCTTTTTGAGGCATCAAAAATGAGTTCCTTTTCAATAGGTACGGAATCTACAGAAAGTAGAGACAGCTGCTTTACCTGGTTATTTTTCAGAGTAGTCGGCTTTTCAAGAGTATAAAGGTGATACTCGAAGAGCGATTCTTCGACAAAACCGCCTTCTGCCTCGTCAGACACAGATTCTTCAGCTATAGCCATCTCTTCCTTATACATTATTTGGGGGACAGCTACACGGTGGACTTCACCTGCAACCAGTTTCAGTTTGGCGTCCTCGTAAGTTGTTCCTGCGCCGTTATCGACAGTAACCCAGCACTGGATATCGGCCTTCGTATCATCTGCACTGGTTTTTACGATATAGTTTGCTTTCCAGCTCATTCCACTCGTAAGATAAGAAGTGAGGACATTCCTCTTGCCTGCAGCAGGAGAATAGATCTGCCAGATCAGAGTAGGTTTGGTAAGCAGGTCTGCAGAGTCGGGAAATTCAATTCTTGAAACTTCAGAAATAGTTACAACTTTTCCGTCGCTCAATTTGAGTACTATCTCGTCTTCATAGCTCATTAGAGTGCCTGTATACGAATTTCCATCGTTTTCGGTTACAGTAATCTCTTTGTCCAGGAATTTCTCTAGAAGCTCCTGACTGCTCACAAGATCATATTCATAGTTCTGCTCCAGCACAGCAGTATCCTTGTTCTTTGTGTCCTCGAACATGACCGAAGTCGGATCAATTAGAGCAGCAACATCTGTGTATTCAACGCTGTTCACTCCAGATTTGAGGTCAAGTTCCCTCTTTTCTTTTACAAGGGCGAGATTATTATTGTAAACAGTAACCTCAGTATCCATACTCATTGGTGCAGCTTCTGCCTTAAGTAATTCAAGTGGATTTGGGGACTGCACTTTAGTTGCCACACTTGAACTGGATTCTATCCCGTTAGCTGCAGTTAGGTAGTGATCTTTATGAGATGATGTTTCCTTAGAATCAGAATACTGGAAAACTGCAGTTGCGGCCGCAATGCAGGTGAATGCCAGTATAAGCAAGATATAACTTTTCTTTATTTTCATATCAGAAGGTTGGTAACTGTCTTATTTATATTTGACTTTGACTGCGGATATAATTGAAGTTATTATTTGTACCTTCAAATTTATCGAGATCAAAAGGAACTGAGGATAAAATAGAACACGGATTTTAGAATAAATTATGAGGCATACATTTATAATAATACATGCCCAAACATAATTTATAAATTTTATAAGTATAATTATACCAAAAATGCCAAGGACTTTTTTATGAATATCCTCGAAATCATCAGGACTAAAAAATTGATAAAGCTCTCAGGCTTTATTGCAGGTTTTGCTCTTATATTTTTGCTTTCCGGAATGATACTCCCGGCCTCAGCAGGGATCAACGCAAGTAGAGAAATCTCTACCGGGACGGCTTATGCAGGAGGAAGTTTTACAGTTACTGTACATATTAAGACAGACCAGCAGGTTGAAGCCCTGACACTCGATGAAAATCTTCCGGGAGGATGGCAGGTAAGCCAGGTTGAAAACAGTGGAGCTGTCTTTCAGGGTATTGACACTTTCAAACAGTCAAGTTCGGAGTGGATCTGGGTTGAGAACCTTTCGGCAGGTGGAGAAAGGACTGTTATATATCAGGTGACTGTACCTCCCTATCCTGAGCCGGGCAGCTACAAAATCTCAGGCACGACTTCGGCTTATTCGATCTCTGCTGCCCCTGTAGACGGATCTTCTGAGCTTATAGTAACTTATCCACCCCCAGAGGCTATGTTTTCTGCAAGTCCTGTCTCAGGCACTCCACCCCTGACAGTCCAGTTTACAGACTTATCCACAGGCAACCCGAATTCCTGGGAATGGGACTTTGACGGAAACGGGAGCATTGATTCAAACGAAAGGAATCCGGTTCACACATATGAAAATGCGGGCACCTATACTGTCACCCTGAGGGCAACTAATAATACTTACGGAAATGACACAGAAACAAAGGCCGGACATATAATTGCGAAAACTGAAACCTCCAGCTCAGGCGGGAGCGGAGGAGGAAGCGGAGGAGGGGGAGGTGCAGGTTCTCCGGAATCAAGCAAGAATATAGAGCTCAAGGAGATTTCAAATGAACAGGTCTTCAAAGGAACCCACACCTGCTATACCTTCAAAGGTGGGAAAAATGACATTGTCAGCGTAGAGTTTGATCCCAAGAAGAGCTTTGGGAAAACAACAGCAATTATAGAGATACTCAAGAACAAATCCTCAATAGTCAGGGAATCTGCCCCAGGAGCAGTCTACAAAAACATAAATATCTGGATTGGAAACAGCGGCTTCTCAAGCTCTGAAAACCTGGAAAACGCCAGGATAAACTTCAGAGTCAGTAAAGCCTGGATCTCGGAAAACGGCATCAATGAGAGTTCGATAATTCTTTACAGGTATAGTCAGGATAAATGGAACGTATTGCCTACAGTCCGGAAAGGAGAAGATGAAGATTACATTAACTTTACCGCAGAAACCCCTGGATTTTCTCCCTTTGCAATCTCAAGCACGGAAAAAAGTATTAGCTCTATTGAGGCCCTTCAAACCGAAAATGAAGGAAATCAGATACTGAGTGGGAGCGCCCAGCCAGAAGGAGAAAAACAGACAAATACGGATTCAAATCTTGAAAAAGAAGAGGGAGAAGAAAAAGATATTCCGGGCCCTGGAGCCATATTTGCGGTTGCCGAGCTAATAATTTCTTATGCAGTAATGAGGAAAAGGAATAATCAAGATTAAAATAAATAATAGACAAGATTAAAGATAAAGAAATAAGACCTTTAAATCAAAAAAGAAGGAAAAGATCAGGATCAAGGAAATTTTGGGCTCCTTCAATTTTTCTTTCCATTCCTTTCCTTTCCTTTCCTTTCCTTTCCCTTTTTATTATCAAATATAACCACACTGCTCAAGCC
>CAZCKG010000034.1:0-14162 GCA_964498825.1 uncultured Methanosarcinales archaeon | reverse complement strand
GAAAAAGTTCGTGGGGAGAGAGATGTGAAAAAAGTCCATGCTTATGACTTTGTCCATGAAGCTCTTCAGAAGTCGTATTGTTTTCATTCACTAGAGTACAGGAATTATTTTTGGACATTCTGCTTCCCCTGAATTTGGTCAGTTCTTAAGGTTAAATTTGGACCGGCTTTATAAATAGGTATTTATCTGTAAAAATTAATTTAGTATGCATCTTTTCATACATTTTATTGGAAAAATAGCATAGAAATTAAATTTCTTATGAGTGCGACTTGAATTATAGTTTCTGTAAGATGACAAAAAACTGAATATTTATTACTCAAGCGTTGAATTTGACTTTATCTTGAAATTTAGAGACGCTTTCAGTGCTGATTTTGAAAATAGAATTCGTTTTTCACAGTTATATATTTGAGATTAGAATTTAAAATATGAATATTGAACAAAAATCTCAGCATTAACTTTACAGATTGGCACATAAAGGAAAAAAGATATTAAATTTTCAAAAAATAGTCTCGAGAATAAAACACAGGAAAACATAGATTTGTATCTGAATATGAGCAAATAAGAAAAATGGAGTTCAGAAAATAAAAGATAAAAGCGTACATGAGAAAAATTGACTCGTACTGTAAAACAGGCATGTGAATCAAAAACCCTGTAAATATAATAATTTTCAACTCAACGACAGGAACATATATATACCCCATTTTTCGCTCCTCAATAAGCTAGTAAATAATGAACCTTAAAATTTGAGTTAGCTTATTAAAGCTCGATTTAATTTCAGTATTGCTACTAACACTACAACTACAGGGTATGATATTTCGTTTATTTCATATCCAGGAAATACTTTTTTTACATAGCTCTATCCTGCTGAAGAATTTTTCAATTGTATTTTAAAATCTTGAGACACAAATATCTGAGAAGGGAACTTAGATTAAGTAAAACTTTACAAAATTTTGCTCAAAAATGACTTTGTTCTTTCATTCTGAGCATCAAAGAAGATTTCGTGGGGGGTCCCTTTTTCGACTATGATGCCGTCATCCATGAAGAGTACGCGATTCCCGACTTCCCTGGCAAAACCCATTTCATGTGTCACGACAATCATTGTCATACCTTCTTTTGCGAGGCTTTTCATGACGCTTAAGACTTCTCCGACCATTTCAGGATCCAGGGCAGATGTGGGCTCGTCAAAAAGCATGAATTTGGGACGCATGGCGAGCGCTCGGGCGATTGCAACCCTCTGCTGCTGCCCTCCGGAAAGAGAATTGGGATAGACATCAGCTTTGTCCTCAAGTCCTACTTTTCTAAGTAGATCACGAGCGCGGTCGTAAGCTTCTTTTTCGGAAAGGCCACGAACCTTTATCGGAGCAAGAGCTACATTCTTAAGAGCAGTCATGTGGGGAAAAAGGTTGAATCGCTGGAAAACCATGCCTACTTCTTCCCTGATTTTATTTATATTAACAGTGGGGGATGTAATCTTTTCCCCATCGATCCAGATATCTCCGGAAGTAGGAATTTCAAGGAGGTTCAAGCAACGGAGGAAAGTGCTTTTGCCGGACCCTGAAGGGCCAATTATACAGACCACTTCACTGTCCTCAATCTTCTCAGTAATTCCTTTAAGGACTTTCAAATTTCCGAAGCTTTTGTGAAGATTATTCACTTCTATCACTTACACCAAGCCTCCTTTCAATGTAATTAAGAATTCTGGAAATTCCCATAGTCAATGCCAGATACACAAAAGCAACCGAAATATACGCTGGGAAAGCTGCAAATGTTTTTGAGACATAGAGCATTCCATTTTTGGAAAGCTCATGTACGCTGATAACTGCCAGTAGAGAAGAGTCTTTCAAAAGTGCAATGAACTCATTTCCCAGAGGGGGGATAATAAGCCTGACAGCCTGAGGCATAATTACTTCCTTCATAGCCTGCCTTTCGGTCATTCCAAGGGAACGAGCCGCTTCCATCTGGCCCCTGTCAACAGACTTAATGCCTGCACGTACAATTTCCGCATTATATGCTCCGCTGTTGATGCTGCATACGGCAATACCTGCGATAATTGGATCGATGCGGAATACCTCACCTGTGAGCCCGTTGATAAGACCGGGAATGCCATAGTAAAAAATCAGGATTTGAACAAATAAGGGAGTTCCCCTGATAAAATCGACGTAAATAGAACTGGGAATTCTGAAAAGTACTCTTTTGGAGAGTTTTCCAAAGGCTGCAATAATCCCCAGAATCAATCCAAAAAATATTGCAAATGTAGTGACCTCTATAGTAATTACTGCCCCCCTTAGCAAACTGGGGAACACGGCGATAGCGTGGTGAAGATAGGAGGCTAAAAGAGACAAACTTCGACCTCAGATGTTTACAATAATATAGAGATGGACTTAGAGCAAATATGGCAAATGTTGAGAGTACCTTTATGAAGAATGCATATTCTTCCAGATGCAACCAGAATAGGGTCTTTTCAGCGCACATTTCAGCATATAGATTTAAGAGCGTCCTTAATAGAGACCTTTAGAGAAATATCCAGTGCAGTTACCTGTTTTACAGAAATACATATTGATAAATAATATTCAATTATATAAAACCAATCATTTTAAACAGGGGCATAATAAGTTAGAATGTTATGAGAAAGGAAAATAAGGAGATTTTAGAAATCAAATATTATTTCAACAAAAGTATAGTAAAATTGGCTGAAAAACAGAAGAAAAATGAGAGAGGCACAATTAGTGCTTGACTCTCAAGTTAGAACTTTATTTATTCTTCCATATAATTTGGAATGTTTTTCATAAGTTCTTCATACTTGCCGCTAGCTTTGACGTTTTCAAGACCTTTATTGATCTTATTAAGAAGTTCAGTATTGCCAGAACGAACGGCAAAACCATAGGATTCGCTGGTAAGAGGTTCACCTACAATTTTAATTACTCCGGGTTGAGCAGCAATAAAAGCATTTGTGACAGGCAGGTCATTGATCATTGCATCTGCACCACCGATCTTTATTTCTTCAATAGCTTCATTGACATGAGGGAAATCCTTGATTTCAGCAATAACTCCTGCGTCCTTCAGTTCTTCTGCTTTCATAAAGCCAGTGGAACCTGTCTGAACAGCTACTGTCTTGCCCTTCAGGTCGTCTACACTCTTAATATCTTCATTGTCAGCAGTTACGGCAAGAGCCAGTCCTGCAGTAATGTAGGGCTCACTGAAATCAACTTCTTTTTCGCGCTCATCAGTAATTGTCATCCCTGAGGCGATCATGTCAATGTTTCCGGTCTGGAGTGCTGGGATAAGACCTGCGAAGTCCTGGTCCATATACTGAACTTTAAATCCCTGGTCTTCCGCAATTGCGTTCAGAAGGTCAACATCAAAGCCGATAACATTCCCTTGAGAATCAACAATCTCAAAAGGAGGAAACTGGGCTTCTGTCCCTACGATGTAAGTGGGCATTTCCCCGGAGGTATTATTTGCAGTAGCATTTTCTCCAGCACTAGCACTTCCTTCAGCAGGAATGTTTTCTTCTGCTGGGGCAGCTTCTTTTGTATCGTCTCCACTCTTTTCAGCACAGCCGGCTGCGAAGATAATGGTAGCAATTAAAAGAAGAAATATAATTGTTTTTGACATTTTTCGCATATCAGTACCTCGAAAAGTCTTCCTTATAAAAATTAATTTATAAATACCAAATCCTTAACAAGTAAAGCAAAAGATTAAAAGATTTCTATTTTTAGTTAGCGTTTATATAATTAAAAATAAGTATTAAATAAATCTTTTTCAAAAATAAAGAAATATTTCTATTTTATATAGACATATATTATATTTATAAATTATCATATAATAAATAGAAATACTTGTAAACGAAAAGTCAAAGTACAGCCCAATAATAAAATTACTGTTATAATTGAGGACTATAGAGGCCCAGGCCAATAAATGGCGTTTTTTATGGTGAAATTAAGTGTTAATAATACTGATTCATGCTCATTAGGGAAAACTGAACAGTAAAAGACCTTCAAATTAGTTTTAGATACCTTAAAATTGGTAATCAAAGATAGTAAAAATGGGAAAAATATATTACAATGCTCCTTCGACAGCAGAGTAAAAAAATAGATAACATACAGCCTATAAAAATTGTTGTTCCAGACAAAAATTAGGTAATCCAAGTTGAATTATTAGTATTGAAAAAATAGAAGTTTGTAGCCTTTATAAAGGCTACTCATATATTTTGTGGTGACGAAAAACTCTTACTTTGTTTCGTTAGTGGAGTTTTCATCAGTGATGTTTTCATCAGTGATGTTTTCATCAGTGATGTTTTCATCAGTGATATTTTCAGTCACGTTGCTTTCATTCATATCGTCACTTGGTGTAACATTGGCTGCAAGTTCTCCAGCAGGAGTGGTTGGAGCCTCATCAGTAGATTCATTTACCTGTTCTGTAGCTTCCTCTTCTGCTGGTGCTGTTTCTTTAGTTTTGTCAGCACAGCCGGCTGCAAAGATAACAGTAGCAATAACGAGGAGCATAGCCATGATCTTTAACATTTTTTTCATTAATTTTACCTCGAAAGTTCTCTTCCTTTTTTACACCCAGCTCATAGAAAATTATGAGATTTTTCATATGAGATAGTAATGCATGATCAGCCAATAAGATTAAAACTTTTCGATTTGGTTAAAAAATAAGAGACCGAAATAGGTTATATAATAGAAATATATGATATAATTTGAATAATAAAATTAATTGATTCAAATATAAAAATAAATATAATCATTCATATCAAATTTTTTGTAATAAATATCAGTTTTTTTCATTATATAAACTAATGAGGGAATATATAATGAAAGAGATAGAAAAATATTTAAAGGTTTGAAGGTCCCCCGCTGTATAATAAAAATTTATTAACTCTCAGTATATAAAAGAGATAAAATACATGGGGATAAAAACTGAACTATCATAAAACCCTTAGATGCTCCAGTACGACTCAAAAGGAATTCAAGAATTCCCTGTTTATAGGTTATGCAAGTCCTATAAAAAATGAGGATGAAGCAAAGGCTTTCATAAGAAAGATAAAGGAATTGCATGGGGATGCAGATCATAATGTTTCAGCCTATTTTGTAAGAGAAAAAAATTCCTTTGCTTATAAATTGGACGATGACGGAGAACCTACCGGAAGCTCCGGAAAACCCATATTAAAAATACTTGAGTCAAGGGAAATTCAGAACTCTGTCGTGGTTGTGACCAGGTATTTTGGGGGAACAAAACTGGGCTTTGGAGGCCTTTCTAGAGCGTACAGAGAAACAGCACTCTCAGCTATTCAAGAAGCAGGAATTATTGAAGTTTACGAACAGGTCAGGCTTAAGATACGCATAGGATATCCTGAAAGTCAGAAAATAAGAAATCTGATAGAGGGATATGGAAACATAGAGGAAGAAAAATACTCTGAGACCGTAGAGTTTACTCTTTTTGTAAAAAAAGATCTTGAAAATGAATTAATCGAAAAAGTAAAAAACCAGACAAAAAATAAGGCAGAACTTGAAAGGTTTTAGCATGACCAATGAAAACATACTCTCGGACTAATATCAAAAGATCTTCTTTAAAAGAGAAGAAGAAGTCGAACTCAGGAAATTGATAAAAAGTATGGAAGATATATACAATTCGAGGATTTCCAGTTGTCAAAAAGACTCTTTGCTGGAATATATTGTTTAGATATATGCTGAAAAATAAAAGCATTCTACATATTCAAAAATCCATACTGAAGTTCCAGAGGGAATATTGGAAGTGAAAAGATTGAAACCAGGAAACTTTCCAATTCTGTTGATTTCGATTATTTTATTAATGGCAATGTGTACATTCACAGGATCGGCTGCTGTTGAAGTATTGAATGGAAGCGAACAGGAGATTAGCTCTGCTTTTGGGAACCAGGTTAGCCCGGTAATCTCAGGGAACTATATTGTCTGGCAGGACGAGAGGGACGGAAACTGGGATATTTACATGTACGATCTTTCGGTGGGAAGGACAGAAATTGCACTTTTTTCAGGTTCAGAAGATGAAATGGAACCTGCAATATCTGGCAACCTTTTGGTTATCTCAGATAACAGAAGAGGCAACTCCGATATCTATATGTATGATCTTGACTCCAAAACCGAAACCCGGATTACCTCAGATAAAGCTTCCCAAACAGAACCCGCAATTTCAGGCGATAAGATTGTCTGGACAGACCGTAGGAACCAGAACACGGATATCTACATGTATGACATTAAAACCAAAAAAGAAACCCAAATAACAACAGATAAAGCGGATCAGTCTCAGCCTGCAATCTCAGGAGATAAAATTGTCTGGAAAGAAACCAGAAACGGCAATGATGATATTTACGTATACGATATTAACACAGGCAAAGAAACCTCGGTAGTTACGGATTCTGCAGAACAGTCAAATCCTGCGATTGAAGGCAATTATATTGTATGGGAAGACAGGCGCAATGGGAACCTTGACATTTACATGTACGACCTTTCTAAAGGAGAGGAAAAGCCTGTAGTTACCGATACATCTCCCCAGAAAACCCCTGCTATATCAGACGGAAGAGTTGTATGGGCTGACGGAAGAATAAAGGGAACAAATATCTATATCTACGATATCCCCACAGGGGAAGAAAAGACTGTCTCTACTGCTTCTGAATATGAGAGCAACCCTGCAATTGATGGAAGCAGGATAGTCTGGCAGGACAAACGCAAAGGTGCCATGGATATATTTATGTTTACAGACGAGAGCTCTACAAGTGAAACGGCCTCTAAAGGAGACGGAAATTCAGAAGTAGAAAAATCGCCCTTTGGCATATACCCTGTAGCAGCCGCGATTGTAGCGGCATATCTTGCAGTAACCGTTGGGAAGAGCAAGAGGCTTAAAAAATAAATAGGAAGTAAGAATAAAACCTTACATGGAAAAAAATAAGGAAAAGATAAAGGAACTGAAAATCCGAAAAATGAGCCGGGAGGAAGCCGAATTCGCAGTCGAAATGGCAGCTGCAGAAGGTTGGAATCCCGGCATCCATGATGGAGAACTTTTTTACGATACTGACCCTGACGGCTTTTTCATTGCAGAAGTGGCAGGAAAAATAGTAGGCTGTGCTTCTGCTGTTGCATACGATGATTCTTTTGGTTTTCTGGGTCTTTATGTAGTTGAGCCAGAGTTCAGGGAAAAAGGCGTAGGGGCAAAACTAACCGAGAAATGCCTGGAATATATGGGGAACAGGAATACAGGGCTTGATGGGGTAGTAGAAAACGAAAAAAAGTATCAGAAGGTAATGAAATTTCGTTCCTTCTACAGTAACCTTCGTTTTGAAGGTAAGGGTGGAGGAGAGTTTCCAGATGGGCTTGTAGAAATCTCAGCTGTCCCATTTGAAAAACTGCTGGAGTACGACAGGCAAATGTTTCCGGCCTCAAGGCCTGGTTTTCTGAAAAGATGGATCAAACAACCTGATTCTTATTCTTTTGCTGCCCTTGAAGCAGGAAAACTAAAAGGGTATGGTGTTATGAGGAAATGCCGGGAAGGATACAAAATAGGACCTCTTTTTGCAGACGACCAGGAAATTGCGGAAAAAATATTCCTGGGCCTCAAGGCCTCTGTCCCGGGTGAAGCCATATATTTAGATGTTCCGGAACCAAACAAAAAAGCAGTGCAAATTGCAGATAAATATAGGATGAACGTAATGTTCAAAACTATTCGCATGTACAGTCGGGAAGAGCCGAGAATAAAGCTTGAACGAGTTTACGGCGTCACAAGTTTTGAACTTGGATGAAGCAAAATGAGTAACAGTAATTAAAGAATTAAATTTCACGCAGTTAAAGTTCAAGATACCTTATGTGCCTCTCGTACTGTTCTTCCCAGGCCGGAGCTGTAATACATATCTGTTTAAGGCTTCCCTTGAACCAGAATCTCTTCCCTGCATGCACGACAACCACATCTCCGGCTTGGACTTCAAATTCCCTGTCTTCAACTATCCAGCTACCGCTTCCTTCAAGAATATAATAAATGAAATCGCTTCTTTCGTGCAGAAACTCTTCTGCATGCCCGGTCTCTGTATCCTGATACAGAAGAGCGGCATTTTTGCAGTCAGCCTTAGTGGTATAAATCTTCATCCTTACTCCATGTTTCTCAATTACTTCTGCATTCTCAGGCCTGAAAACTATATTGTTGGCTTCTGAGAGATCAGCAGAATGAAATTCAGCAGGAAGCAGATCCAAAGAGGAAGAGAAGGAAGGATCTATCTTTTCAGCAGGAGAAAGAAGGAGCAGGTTTTTCTCAAAACCTCCCTTTTCGAGTTTTTTATGAACCCTTAAAGCCTCAAGACCGTCTTTTGAGGACCCCCTCAGTTCTGCGATTCTGTAAATAACCTCAAGTAGGTCTGCTAGCTCCTCAAGTTCTTTGCTTTCAAGGTACTCCTCGAGTTCCTCTTTAAGCTTATTTTCAAGCTCAGGAAGGAAAGTGAGATCTGAAAGCTGCCTGATTATGCATTTCCGGCCTGAAAGTTTTGTAATTTCGGGTATGAAATCTCTGATTGCTTTGGAGCTTTTTCTTTCCATGAATTTACCTTGGAGTCGTTATTTAGTACCGGATGATAATGACACTTCCCAATAGGTATATAAATAGTATGTATAATATCCACTCTAAAATGCTTCTGGAGAACAAAAAGGCTCATCTGGCAGTAATTACAGGCTGCATATTTTACAGTATGAACGGACTCTTCATTGCCCGGATCCATGATATGGCCATTTCTCCGATAATTTTCTACAGATTATTTTTCGGACTGCTATTTCTTTTCATATATATAACTAGCAGAGGAAAAATCTCAGATCTGAGATTAAAGAAAAAGAAAGGAAATCTTCTATTGCAGGGATTTCTTGTTATTGCCTGCATGTTGCTTTACTTCACTTGCCTTAAAATTACCTGTGTTTCTATTGCCATTCTGCTCCAGTATACAGCCCCTATATATGTAATGCTGGCTTCTCCTCTTATCCTGAATGAGAAAGTAGGAAAAGAAAGCGTAGTGGCTCTATTAATCGCAATTGCAGGTGTATTCCTGATCGTCAGACCTGTAGAAGGATTCTCAGGAATGGAACTTACCAGTAACTACATACTTGGCATTGTGGCAGGATTGCTCTCAGGAGTGGTCTTTGCAGCCTTGATTATGAACGTAAAAGTCCTGAAAACGGAGTATCCGGAACTTGCGATCATCTTCTGGCCAATGGGAATCGCTCTTTTGTTGCTGAGCCCCTTTGCGCTTGATGTATCCCCTGAAATTCTCTATGAAAATCTGGAAGTGCTTGCAGCCTTCGGGATAGTATCCATAGGATTTGGAGAAATTTTCACGGTTCTGGGACTTGCTAATCTTAAAGCCCAGACAGGCAGCCTTCTTGCCCTGATAGAACCTGTCAGCGGGGTATTTTTTGATATAGCTGTGCTGGGAATCAAGTTACCCGCCGAGACTCTTGCAGGCTGCGCTCTTATAATGATTTGTGCAGCATTCATTAGCCTTAAAGATTCAGAAAAAATTAAAGAAACCAGAGAACCTCTTGTTAAGAAGTTTTCTCAGGAGACCCTTAAGGAAAAAATACTGTAAGAAATCACTGTGAGAAGTAAAGATCCCTTGCCCTTAGAAGCGCTTTTATATTTGCAAGTGGGGTCTGAGGAGCAAGCCCGCAGCCAGGGGCAAGAATATCTATTCCATCTTCAAGGCAGGCAGTAGCCTCTATTATAACTTCTCCAGGCCCTTTAGTCAGCAGAGTGTCGGATGGAGAAACGTTTCCTATAAGACGTACTCGATTACCCACAAGCTTTTTTGCAAAACTGACACCTACTTTTTCTTCAATGCTTATCCCCTCAAACCCTGCATTTGAAAGGGGATCAAGGACTGCAGTTGCGTCTCCGCACATGTGAAGGATTCTCAAGCCTTTAACCTCCCTGCAGAATTTTCTATAAAGAGGAAAGACAGATGTTTGGAACATTTCAGGAGCAATAATATCAGGTCCGGCCTCAGAATCTATAAGGGTTACTGCATCCGCTCCCCTATCCAGCAATCCGTTTGCATATTCTATACATGCCTCGGTCAAAATCCCCATGAGCTCTTCAACAACTTCGGGATTTGTTACAAACCACATAAGATAGTTCCTCATCCCGGCAAGCATGGAGGCAAGCCCTGCAGGGCCTACAAGTCCGGCAATAACAGGCACATCTTCCCCTACTTTTTCTTTTAGAATTTCAACCGCATCCAGCACTATTGATGTCCGCCTGCTTTCAAGAAGCGAATCCGGAACCGTTATATCTTTGACATCTTTCTTTTTCTTACAGGGGAAATCGGTTACGTAGGGTTGTATGTCAATGCTCCCTTCAGCTACTGTACAGCCAAGTGTTTCGGCAAGCACCGTGGTACAGAAAGGACATCGGACATTTTCGAATCCTGCAATCTCATACCCTGCCAGTGCAAGAGTAGCCATTTTTTCGGCATCATAATTTGCCTGGGGCCAGTATGCTCCAGCCATTTCCATAAGTTCGACAGTGCCTGTCTGGGTTACAGAACAGACCGGAACCATATCTAAGGCTTCTCCTTTTAGTGCCTTTCCAAATCTCTCTTTCAAGGTAAGTTTACTCATTTTTGTCACCGGATGGAAAAATTGTTCACTGAAAGAATGCTCTCTGGAGAATATTTTAGAATTAAATAATATAATGGCAAAGGAATATAAAAACATATAAATGAAGAAACTTTCGAAAGAATATAAGATTGAATACATGGGAGGGAAAATGGGAACATCAGACAAACATGAAAACGAAAAGTGCTGGATGGTACTATCTTTTACCGCAGGTGCGGCACTTGGAAGCCTCTATGGAGCTTTTATTCTTGGACCTGCTTTGAGAAGCCCTCTGGAAGGAATAGTTATAGGTGTCTCAATTGGGATTGGGGCTGGAGTGAGCATAGGAGCAATTTTCGAAATGGGAAAGAGATCTGACAAAATAAATGAAAAACAAAATAAACTCTTAATTGCAGTGATAATTGCAACCTTACTGCTTGTAATATCAACAACCTTTCTGGCTTTTTCAGGTGTCTCTTAACCCCTACATTAGCCAGAGTTTAAATTTGACTCATACTAATTGGAATGATAGTGAAATTGAGATTAAGTCCATTTAAACAAAAGAAATATTTCGATTCTGGCTTGATCCGTCAGAATAAAGTTTCTTATAGGAAAGTGAACTGCAAAAATTAGTCTTTAAGGGATGTTCCCGCGCCAATTACCTGGCGGTACTGTGATCTCAAACTTCGCGCCTTTTCCCTCAGTTCCAGTCTCTCTAATGCCCATGCCGGTTATAGAAAGGATTCCTCGGACCAGAAAAAGGCCAAGACCCGTATTCTTCCCGACAGATTTCTCGAAAATTGGCTCTTTCATGTAAGGAGAAATTCCTATGCCATTATCTTTTACTTCAATTACAACACTTTCCTCAACCTTCTTGGAGCTGACGCTGATTTCAGTAACATGTTCTCCATGTGCTCTTGAATTGTCAAAAAGGTTGTAAAAGACTTTTCTGAACAAAGGATCAGCGTACACTTCCAGTTCATTTTCCTCGATGGAAAATTTCAATCCCTGACCAGAAAAAGGAAAAGCCGCATCTTTTGCCACGGTGCTTACAGACTGCCAGATTGGAGAAACCACTCCAAGTTCCTGGTAATCTTTTGTGAAAATAATCTGGTTATGGATGGTCTCAATTCCTTTATTGAGGTTTTTAAGGTACTTTCCTATTCGAGGATCGTTCCTAATATCCTGAGGAAGAGTCTCAGCGATCAATTCCGTGTATCCTGAAAGCACATTTACCTGATTGAGGATATCATGTCTGGTGATAGTGCTCATGAGATTTATCTTCTTGTTAGCCTGTTTCAAAGCTTCTTGATATCGGTATATTTCAGAAATATCATGAATCAAGATCAATTTACCCTCCGGATAATCCCAGGTATTGAGGGCACTAACACTGAAAGTAAAGAATTTAGTGTCAAATCCTCTTTTTAAAGAAAGCTCTTTGCCTAAATCGCCTTCATAAATATCATTATGAGAAAGGTCTATCCCCTCCCCGAAAAGTTCATTAAAATCTTTCCCAAGAATTTCTTTTCTCGTTTTTCCGGTCAGCTCAAGAGCAGCCTTATTGATGTCCACTATGGAGTTTTTAAGATCTACTACGACATAACCGTCTTTCATTGATTCAACAACACTTTCTCTTGCAATAGGGACGATATTAAGAAATCCGTACTGCCTTGTGCTCCAGAAAAGGATCAAACCTGTGATTGTAAACGAGAAAGGAGTTGGATCGAGAAATTCGAAAGGACCAACACCTGTAATATGTAGCATATTTCCCAGAAAAGGGATACAAGCTGCCATAAGAACGATTCCCGCCTGCCCTCTAAAGGGCGCAGAAAGACTGAAGAACTGCTTGAAAAAGAAAGAAATTCCAAAAATAATTAAAATAAAGGAGTAAACATAAAAAATCCAGAAAAGGGGCCCATGTGAGATAACAAGATGTAAGCCTCCATAAAAATCGGGATTAACCTTAAGATAGAGATCATGAAACCTGCTAAGTACCAGCAGGATTGTAAGGAAGGGAAAAAGGAAAAGTATACTCTCATACTTTCTCACGAATTGTTTGCATATCCCTGAATATTCAGCTGCAAATAGAAACCATGCTACAGGAGCAAGGGCGATTCCAAAATACTCCAGGCGGGCAAAAAGAAATTTGAGTTCATAATCAATAAATCCTACCTCAAAAGAGTAAATAACAGACCATAAGGACATACTTAGCATGATAAGTATGAAATATTTTGAAGAAGGCGTCTTTCGAGAATTGAAGGTATTGTATGCTTTGATTGCAAGCAAAACAGATATAAGCCCCGAAAAAATTAATGCTCCCATGTAAGGAATTGCAGCATTGTAGATTTGAAGATTTATAAGACGACCTTCCTATTTTCAATTAACCTTAGAGAAATTGTCACAAACGACAAGATAAAATCAAAAAACACTGAATGTTGTAGTAATTACGTAAGTAATCCGTATATAAGTTTATGTGTTAACTTGAGAAGAAGTATAGAACTTGTAAGAGATAAAAGTAGGAATATACAAAATAACAGGAAGAAAAAAAGAGGAAAGAAAAAAGGGAAGAGAAAAAAGGGAAGAGAAAAATTCAGGAAAGGATATTAAAATTTTCAGTTTCACTCTTGAGGCACGTAAATTTCAGTAGTTATCTCTTCAGGCGGAACTTCCCTGGGATCATTCAGATATATCTCACGAATAGGCCCAACAATTCTTTTTCCATTTTCTGCAATCCACGAAAAAAGTTTTTCAGAGGTCAGAATGCATTCTTCATGAGGACCCTTATGAAGAATCTTTGCCATTTTTTCTCCCGGAAGTTCATATTAGCCGGCAATCTGGATATTTTTGTTGAGAGCAAAATCAAAAATTCTGGAGAACATTAAAGGAATTTCTCGGTAAGAGCCTTTCTTGCGTATTCCAAGCAAGACTTGGGTAGTTAGTTCAACAACAGTAACCTCAGGCATCAAAAATCTCTCTTATCTTTAGATGTATCAAAGACCTAGATGTAAGGTTGCATATGTTGGAAAACTGCTCCCCTCATTGTAAAGAAGGCTATCGATTTTACGAAAAGGTGATATCTAAATCTCAAAACGTTAAGGTTAGAAATCTCTCAGAGCTTCTGTTTTTAAAGATTTGTAAGCATTAAGGAGGAATAGCCTGTATAGATTACCTCTGGACCTCCGCAGCATAAGGAACTCCAAAAAGATAATCATTGAAGCAGTGAAATTTGATTTTAAATGTCTTTTTACTTCTGTTTGAGAATTATTTTTCTGCCCTGAGAGTACTTGTAACCCTTTGGGTTAGGGGATGTCAAGACATATAAACTTATTCATATAAATCTAAATGTAAAATAATGAAAGATAAAAGATCTTGAAATAGCGGAAAAATAAAAATTAAAAAAGGGATTTTGAGATAAAATCCAAAAAGGAGTTTTTCTTCACCGTTCGGAGGAAAAACTTAGAAGACCAGCTAATCCCACACCAAACCTGTATTTTCCAAAATTTGATGTCTCAAGAATCTTCTGCTTTATGTAATACAGGGCACCCAGAAGGTTTTCACTGT
>CAZCKG010000033.1:0-14182 GCA_964498825.1 uncultured Methanosarcinales archaeon | reverse complement strand
CTTGATACTCTGGCAAAGCCACTAGGAAAGCCTGTGCCTGCCAAATGACCTCGAATATTGACTCTGGATCCTTTGAGCAAGGATTTGAAGAGCCATAAGTAATTATCACCCTTTGGATTTTACCTTTAATATCCCGTTGTGTTTGGCTTCCATTTTTTTTGTCTGTGACCGCCCGATATCTGCTCATTTTGTGAACATGCGGACTTGGAGGGAATTATTCAGATAATTAATTAAAAAAAAGTTACGGTTTTTATCCGCACAAGGATGGGAAGGGCATCTGTTCAAGAACGATCGTTGCAGGCACGTTCGAGCCGAAATTGGAATTCGTTGGAGACATACAGTTCTATAGGATCAGTAGAGTGATGTCTTAAAGTTGACCCGTGTCCCTAAAAATATTAATTTTTTTCTATTTATAGAAAAAATTAAAATATTAATAATTATATTTACATCTATTTCATAATAATCTCCATCATATAAACACAAACAAAGTTTACTTTCAAATTTCTTTTTATCTGTAGGCATTCAGGGGTGTTCAGGATAGATATTAGCAAGAAAGTCCTCATAATAACTCTGTTGATTTTTACTGCTCTTTCCACTGCATTTATCTTCACTCACAGTATGCAGCTTTCCACTTTTTTAGAACTTGAGCAGACTACTACCCTGGAAAATGTAGAAAGAGTGCAAAATGCAATCTCAACAGAACAGGGTTATCTTGATTACCTGGTTGCTGATTGGGCGTGCTGGAATGAGACTTACAGGTTTGTTCAGGATGGGAATCAAGAATTTATAGACGAGACTATTGATAACGAGACTCTTGAAGGGCTCAAACTTGATGTGATGATTTTTGTAAACAATTCCGGGACCGTAGTATATGCTAAATCGGCAGATTCTGAGACTGGTGAAGAAAACCAAGTCTCAAATAGTCTTCTTAAACTTATTGAGAATAAAACTCTTACCGTGAAATCAGAAAATGAGTCTATTAGAGGTTTTGCTTTACTTGATGAAGGTCCAATGTATGTTTCCTGTTATCCTCTTCTTATGACGAATGGACAGGGACCTATGAAGGGTACACTGATCTTCGGAAGATATTTTGATAACTCCCTTATTGACTCCTTAGAAAAATCCACGCGATCTTCTCTTTTGATGTACAGGGTAGATAAGAATATGCCTTCAGACTTTAAGATAAAACTTAACAATTTACCCATATCTCCTTTCGGGACTATTATTGAACCCCTTAGCGAAGATAGAGTGGCAGGCTATTTTGAATTAGAGGATACTTCAGGCAAACCCGCTCTTGTCATAAGAGCTGATTTCCCACGAGACCTCTATAAACATGGTGAAAAAACTCTGAATCACATGTATCTTTTTCTTTTATTAACGGGGGTTGTGATGGGTGTCGGCGTTAAATTTGCGCTTGACAGATTATTCATCTCAAAACTGATTGAAATCGACAATTTTGTTACAAAGGTAAGGTCGGAAAAAGATCTGTCCAAAAGATTAATTGTTAAAGGTAGCGATGAACTTTACCGTTTATCAAGGGAAATAAACGGAATGTTAAATGAGATTAATTTAATGGAACAGGAGTTAAAAACACAGGAGCAAGAAAAGAAAGTCCTGCTTGATACACTTGAAGATAAGGTTGTTTTCATAAACCCCGAATTTAAATTAATATGGGCAAACAAGGCCGCTCTCGAATATATGAAATTAAGCCTCAAAGAGGCAGTGAACGTGTGCGTAAAATCAATTCCGTGTATAAGTGGTCATTTTTCTGATGAGCGGCAGATAGAGCAAATCTTTGCAGCAGGAAATAAAAGATCGTGGGAATTTACTTCAAAAGATGACAAAATCAATTTTGTGCAGATAATCCCTGTAACTGAAGAAGATGGAAAGATTATAGGTACTATGGTGGCCTGTAAAGATATTACGGAAAGAAGGGTAACAGAAAAACTTCGTCAGGAAAAGGAAGTTGCAGAAATTGCAAACAGGACAAAAAGCGAGTTCCTGGCAAATATGAGCCATGAATTGAGAACTCCGCTTAACTCAATAATAGGATTCTCTGACATGTTGTGTGATCAGGCATATGGAAAGCTTACTGAAAAACAATTAAGAGCCGTGGGGAATATCTCAAAAAGCGGGAAGCATCTACTGTGCCTTATCAATGAAATTCTGGATCTTTCTAAAGTAGAAGCCGGAAAACTTGAGCTTGACTATAAAGACTTTGAACTTGCTAGCAAGCTTAGATCAATACAAAATTTGCTGTCTCCAATAACAGACCGTAAAAACATCAAAATTGAAATAGACACTGATAGCGAGCTTAAAATAGTTCGTGCGGATGAATCAAGATTTGCTCAGATTTTGTACAACCTCGTAAGTAATGCGATTAAGTTCTCTTATGAAAACAGTATTGTAAGGGTAAAGGCAAGAAAAAAAGGCGACATGGTGGAAATAACAGTTAAAGATACAGGTGTGGGCATTAAACCTGAAGATCAAAATAAGTTGTTCAAACCCTTCAGCCAAGTAGATTCATTTTCCACCAAAAAATACCAGGGCACAGGGCTCGGTCTATCTTTAGTTAAGCAGATCGCGCACCTGCATGGAGGATATGTCTGGTTGACGAGTAAACCTGGAGAGGGAAGCACTTTTGCATTCGCAATCCCAATTAATGGGGATAAAGATAAAGGTAAAAAGGGAGATTAAAAGCATCTTCAACAGCTCAAGTTATTAAAATAGACTGAGAGAAAGCTAGAAAACTGGTGGAAGTGAAGGTAGTCCTGGTGGTCTCACTGAGATTTTGAGCGATTATCTCAAATATCCTAGCATATGAAAAATCATCTTCCCATCATAGCCCTGTAAGCGGGTATTCCTTTAAGTGTTATAAATTCAAAAAGTATGTATTTTTTGTGGGAGGCTGTGGATACAACTGACTTTTCTACTTTGGATATCACATTTCCCGTGACAATCTGTTGCACCATGAGAGTGAGACTGCGCCATCATGAGACAAAGCGTGATAAGCAGGAATTCAGAACGTTTGTGGTTCAACAGACTTTTGCAACTATGGAAGGTTTCTGTAAGGTTTTCAGATACTGGTTCAAAAAAGTAGTCGGCTATGTCGACTATATCAATTACAACATAGCGGAGACCACTAATTTGCAACTTGCCATTGGCAAAAACTTCCCGCTCCGTAATTTTTCTTAAGCTTTACCCAGATAAGGTGGGAATCGCAAACTAGTGAATTTCTGAGGACACAAACACTAACCGATACCCATTCGCCCACCAGGTTCAGGGTTAATGGAGCAGTCTTCAATATGCCTGAGTTTTACAAGGTGTTCCGAGCTTAAAGCCAGAAGATAAACTCTACAGACCAGAGAGCAAGAGACCGGTGATCTGGTAAGTGATTCTCTGCATCATTATTGAAAAATCAGGAGCATAGAACTCTCTGATACCTCATCAAATCTCACATAAATTTAAAAATATAGATATGTAATACCTGATGAACTTACATACCAGCGTTTTACATCAATAAGAAGTATTTATACATCAGACATTTTTGCAGTTAGTAATAATATTTGCCAGAATTTTTTTTAGAAAGGTCTTTGTAATAATCAAAAAGTTCTTTGCCCCACTCAATAGCATTACTTTCGGAACTCATCAGGAGTCTATAGTCAAGTTTTCCTTTTTTATCCCTGAGCAGGAGGGCCATAAATCTCTCTGTTACCGTGAGCGAAACAATGGACGAATTTCCATTATACACGTAAAAATCCAGGTTTTCTGTTAATTGGGAGCCTCTTTGCTTCTTCGAAAACAGGCTGAAGACTTTTTCGGAAATATTTTTTGCGATAACAAAAGTGACGCTCTTATTCTTCTCCAGAAGATTCGGATGAAGTCCTGAAAAGACAGGCTGGAAGTATGAGGAAAAATGCATAATCTCGCTGGATTTTGCGAGGTTATTTATGAATTCCTCAGGAGGCTCAAAAATCCAGTTAGGTTCAGGATCAATAACCTTACAGGAAGCTAATTTCCCAAGTTTTAAGCGCAAAGAAAGGGGGATTTCGGTCCAGTTTTTCTGTGCCCGGTAATCAAAGATATATCCAAACGTTTTAACAGCCTCTGTAAGAGAACTTATATTTTTCAGGATCAGTCACCCCATTATGAAAGATTTATTTTGTAAATTTCTGCTTGACTGATTTGTAGTCATTTTAAAACTTGATTGTTTAAACATGTTTGTTATTTATTAGCTTTCCTATTTCTTCAAAGAAATGTTTTTGACGTAAAATGTTTTACTGTAATTAGATAGAGGAAGTAGTATTCCCCTCTCCATGTGCAGGATGCCAGCGTAGAAAGTGATTCTGAATGCGTTCAAAAATGGCCATTATCCCTATAACAACTCCTGTCATCAGAATCATCCCAGCAATCACCTTATCATAATTTGCAAATTGGTGATAGTACTGGATATACCAGCCAAGCCCTGATGTCGCAGCAATCATTTCAGCAACTGTTAAAGTGATAAATGAAAGTATCAATGCTATCATTGCGCCCGAAAATATGGAAGGCAATGCAGCAGGCAGGAGAATTCTTCTTATCATCTGGTAATCCGAAAGACCCAGTGTGCGTGCGGAGTTTATGAGACGAGAATCTGCCGAGAAAACCCCATAAACCGAACCTACAAGGATTGGCCAGAATGCTCCTATGAAAATTAAAAAAATTGAGGATGCTCTGAAAGTTGGTAATAGCACAATAGAATATGGAAGATATACAGTTGCTGGAATAGGAGATACTGTTTTTGCAATAGGATATGCTACATTATACAGCCTTTTTTTCCAGCCTGCATAAAGTCCTATAGGAATAGCAAAGGTAAGAGCAAGGAAATATCCTGTAAAAAGGATGCCAAGAGAACTGATTACCCCCTGTGTCATTTGCATTGTATCGGTTTGAAAAACCAGGAAAACTTTTGCTGGACCTGGAAAGATGAAAGAATCGAGAAGCGCAAGTTTTCCAAGAAGTAGCTCCCAGAGAAACAATCCCAAGGATATGATTAGAAATATATCAGTGGTTGAAACAATATTTTCATAATTTAAGTATAACTTTGCTCCGTATATGACCGTAATCAGAAGAAGAAAGGCAACAAATGCCCTGTTGTCATTTACCACCTGTTCGGGTGAATCCGGAAATCCAACTGTCATAATAAGAGTAGCAAATAAAATGGTAAAAACAGCAACTGACCGGAGAATATTGTTGGATATTATGCTGCCCCTTCCAGCTACAGTGCCTAAACTAAAGCTATTTTCTGACATTATATAAACTCCTTCAGTTCTTTTTCCTGCTTTTTGAGTTCTTCTATCATCTCCCCATATAGTATCGAAAGAAGATGCGATTTTAGAGCAAGATAATTTGGATCAATACTAAGATCTTTACGGTGCCTTGGGCGGGAGAACGGCACTTTAATCACTTTTTTTATACTCCCGGGCGAGGGAGTCATAATAGCAATTTTGTCTGAAAGCAGGAGTGCTTCGTCCACATCATGGGTAACAAAAAGTACAGTCTTACGCTGCTCTCCTTCTGACCATAGATGCAAAAGAAGGTCCTGCATGTATATTCTATTAAGGGAGTCAAGAGCCCCAAAGGGTTCATCCATAAGGAAAACTTTAGGGTCCATAGAGAACATCCTGGCAATTGAGGCACGCTGACGCATTCCACCTGAAAGGGTACCTGGGTATACACTTTTGAATTTTCCAAGCCCTACAAGATCAATAAACTTCTGCGCTAAATTTTCTATTTCCCTACGCTCATCGGTTTTGTTTGATTGTTCAATTGCAAAGCAGATATTTTCAAAAGTTGTCATCCAGGGAAAAAGCGAATAGTCCTGAAATACAGTCCCACGATCTGTTCCTGGCCCTTTTACCTGGTTACCATCTATGAAAACTGAGCCATCCGAAGGAGGAAGTAAACCCGAAACTATATCAATTATTGTACTTTTCCCACAACCTGAAGGGCCAATGAGGGAAATGAACTCTCCATTCCCTATACTCAGATTAACGTCCAAGAGTGCCTTATAACCAGTACCGTTATTTCCATAGGATAATGAAATACTCTTCAGATCAATTGTTGCCGTTTTTATCCCTCCGTAAAAATTTTAAATTGAAACTGGAGGAAATATAGTACGAATTTTTTCCAGAATATAGATTTGATTTAGAACTCATAAGATACACCAGTAATAGCTCCACAGTTTATAGATTAAGGAATAATCTTGCCTGGATCGTTCAATTTTTGTTTCTTTTGACCTCAAATTCCTTTTTAATTCATTTTTATAACCTAAAATTAATGCACAGTTTCACTCAGTGTCCAAAAATTCATAAATTAGATTTGGATTCGAGTGCCATAACAACTCTTCATAAATCGAAGACTCGATAATATAGAATAAAATCAAGAGATTTATACGCTGAGAAGTAAGCAATTATTGGCATAGTAATTATGATTTTGAACTTTTTGCGGCAAAAATGATTGAAAAAATAACAAAAAAATCTAATAAATGAGGCAATTTTGCCTCAATTAAATGGTTTGTGTATAAATGAAGGCTATTTTTACTCAAATATCGATGTATAAATTTCTCATCATCCTATGGACACCTCAGCAACGGTCTTTTTGATATTAATCAAAAAATTTGAAAGAGGTACTTATGGATAAAAAACACATATTAGGGATATTTATTGCTCTTATTGTGCTTGCAGGTATTGGTGTTATTCTACTAAATCCAAGTGATTCTTCGGATTCTGGTAGTTCACAAAAAATTACTACTTCACCGCCTGTTCAGCAGAGCAGTAATACATCGACTCCTGCTCAACAGAACGCTAATACATCGAGCTCCGGAGCCAAGACTGTAAGGCACGGTTATCTTCCCTCAAATGGGGATGCTTTGATCTTTATAGCAAAGGAGGAGGGCTTCTGGGACCAGGAAGGTTTAAACGTGGAATTGTATCAGTTTACAAAAGGTACAGAAGGTTACAATGCATTATTTGGCAATAAGCTTGATACAGTAGGAGCTGGAACATCAGATCCTGCCACTTATATTGCACAAGGAGCAGATATAACAATTATCGGCGGACTGATGAGTGAAGGTCAGTTTCTGGTAACTGCCCCTGAAGATGCAAAGGATCTTGCAGACCTCAATAACTGGAAGGGTAAAAAAATTGCCACAATTACCATGTCCAACGGAGACCTTATCTATAAGGCTGCATTGAAAAAAGCAGGTGTAGACTGGAAAAAGGAAGTAACTTTCCTTGAGTTAGGTTCACCGAATGCAGTGCTGGAAGCAGTCAAGACTGGAAAAGCCGATGGCGGAATAATATGGATTCCTTATGAGATACTTGCACAAAATCAGGGGCTGTCCATAGCATCTTACTCTTATCAATACTATGATAACCACCCTTGCTGCCGGATTGCACTGAAGACTGAAACCCTGAATGAAGATAGAGATACCTATGTAAAGTTCGAAAAGGGCCTGATCAAGGCATACAAGTTCTTCAGTGAAAATCAAAATGAATCCGTCGATGATATCCAGAAATATGTTAATGTTGATAAAGAGGCAATTCGCCAATCGACCTGGAGTAATTACTTCTTTGCATCCCCTGATCCCAATACAAACGGAGTAAAGGAATATTACCAGATGATGAAGGACAGCGGATACATCGATACGGATGTCAAGATAGAGGATCATATTGACAGTACAGTATACAAGCAGGCTCTTGAAGAGCTGATCAAGGAAAATCCTGATGACCAGTTCTACCAAAAGCTGCTTTCTGAACATAAAGAAATGAACGAGTGATCGTAAGTATCGGGTAAATTCAGAAGAAGTATTATCTAAAGAAAAATCGGAAAACAATCATATAGTCATAAGCATGAAGAGCATTATACTCTTCAGTTTATGACATCGTATTAAACTTAAAATAAATGTTGATTTTGTTCCGATTTTATACTGCCCGAGAATATCAATGAAGGAACTTATGGACAAAAAATATCTGCTTATCGGTGGTCTATGTGCTATTTTTGTGCTTATGGGCATCTTTTCAGTTCTACTAAAACCCAGCAGCTCTTCGGATTCAAGGAGATTACAGGACTTGTATACTCCACCTATTGTTGATTGCTGCTGTGGTTTTGACAATGTCTCCATGAATATATCGGATGACACAAATAACTCTACATATGGAATTGAAACTCAGACTAACAGAACCAACTCTCAAAAGGTGGTTCGATGATCTGAAACTCAGGGAGGAGGTTTCTTAAAAACAGAGCTTAAATGCAAAACCCGAATAAACCCGCAATCTGTTTCTTTTTTCCTTTTTTCAATCTGTAACTTTTTTGGCATTATTCTTCTAAAATGATGATTATTCTTTCAAATATAGAAGTTGCTATAATAAGGTCTATGACCTTTTTTTGTTTACAATTTTGACCTTTGAATAACATTCCCTGCACATGTATAGTAAGTAGGAACTTTTATGTTTCAATTTTATAGGCAAAATTAAGCTTTCTGAATAAAATTGATATCGGGTTAGAAGTTTACCTGAGAGCTGTTTAGGCACTTTTTGCCGTAAAAAAGGGATTTTAATACTAACAATGAGTATAATAAATTGCCAGTTCACAATTGTGAATTTGCTTTAATAGAAGACTTTGATAGAATGATAGAAGGCTACGTAATTACAACCCAATTTCATCCTACAATTCCAATATTCAGAGGTGGTTTAAAAATTTTCTAAAAATATTAAAAACTGGATCAGAGAAGTATAACAAAAAAATAAGGAGGTGATATCTACAGAGGTTCAAATCTAGGTAGATGAACAACAAATTGTTAAACTGAAAGCTGTAAGAGTGCTTTGGCAATTTCTAATATGAATTGACTAGATATGGAAACCTCAAATGTTCTAATAGATATAAAATTGTTTGCATAACCCACAACACACTATAAAATACCAGTATACAGCGAACAGACATGAAATCATTTGTACAATCCACATCCACAGGAATTCACAAAAATATCGATTTCAATATTTCCTCTAATAGTAATGAATAAAACCATGTCTTACCCTTCAATAAAAATATTGGATATATCGGAATAGATGATATGATTGTGAGTTTTTGCTGGATGCTAAATACAAATTAAAGACTCAAAAAGTAGAAAGAACTTAAGAAAGACTGCTGAGATGGCGGAAAGGTTACGCAGTGGACTGCAGATCCATTAATCCCGGTTCGAGTCCGGGTCTTAGCTTAAAGATTTTACAGTAAAGCTGAGCATTATATATGCCTCATGTTTTTCTTTTCTCAGTTCATTTTCGAAGACCACTCTAAGAAATCTAAGCCTCAGTGATTGAAATTTCTCTCCTGTTGATATGTTCCGTTCCAAACCTACATGCTCAACTGAGAAAATCGTGGATTATTTAGGCTGCTGCACAAAAAGCGTGAATCTCAAGTGAGCCGGAGTGAGAAAGTGTAAATTTAAATCTCGTATCTTCTGTTTCTGTCTTGTTAGTTATTATGCATATTTTGTCCTCTTATTCTCTTATATATGTCCTGTCCTGCAAGTAGTTGATTAACACCGTTAACATTATAAATTTATAAAGCAACTTATTGTAAGACTAGAACCTAAGCTACATAAAGAAAAAAATATGCAAACCGATAACCTCGAACCTGAAAAACGCATAAATTTTCCTGCCTTGAAAGTCTATTGAAAACCAATTATGAATTAATTGCTGTCCTTCAGAAATAAGTCGATATAAAGCGGTTAAGAGTACAAGAAGGAAATTTAAACAAGCTTGGATAATAAGAGCCTTGATATAGGCTTTACAGGCTCAAAACTCTATTCTCAACGATATTGAGCTTGTTGCTACTACTAAATGGAGCTTGAAGAGATAGGGAACTGGCAAAAGATCAGTCACACAAGTAAGACGGGAGCTGAATCTATGGGCCCTTAATGGAGGTACTGGATATGGACGAGATGACAGTAAATTCAGCAAAAAAACGATTTGATAATAGCAAGAAGAAAAGCTTTGCTCTCGATGTGTTGACACTTACAGGCGGGGCCACTCTTGCTCAAATTCTTACTATTCTATCAGTTCCTGTTTTAACACGTTTATACCAGCCTGAAAATTTTGGGGTATGGGCTCTATACAGTTCTATTACCAGCATTATCAGCGTTATAATATGCATGCGATATGAGTACTCCATTATGTTGCCTGAATCGGACGAGGATGCCGTAAATCTCTTAGGAGTGAGTTTCCTTTCAATAGGGGCTGTGACCGTCTTAACCCTGGCAATAATATGGTTCTTTAAAGAGCTTATAATCAATATTTTAAATTCTCCCCAAATAGAAAATTACCTCTGGCTTGTACCCCCATTTGTTCTTGTAAATGGAGCATTTCTGGCCTTAAATAGCTGGAATTCAAGGACTAAACTTTTCAAGAGATTGTCCCTTTCAAGAATATCGAGTTCTTTTTCGACTATTGCAACGCAGATAATTATAGGAATAATTGATAAGAAGAGCCCAAGTGGCTTAATTACCGGCAGTCTTACTGGGCAGTCTGTCGCAACATTTATACTTGCGGGGCTGATTTGGAGAGATGATAGAAACCTGATCAGAAAAAGTCTCAACTGGAAGAAAATGTATGAGGTACTTAAAAGGTACAGTAAATTTCCACTGGTGGACTCATTTTCCGCCCTTATGAATTCGATCTCCTGGCAACTTCCAGCTTTCTTTCTTGCGGCTTTTTTTTCTCCTGCAATCGTCGGTTTTTATTCCCTTGGATTTAGACTTATTCAGATGCCAATGAGTTTAATTGGCAGTTCGATTTCACAGGTATTTTTTCAGAGGGCATCAAGAGCCTCTTCTCAGGGAACTCTCCCTACACTTGTAGAAAATGTATTCAGAATTCTTGTAATAATAGGCATGTTTCCGATATTAGTCCTGACAATTGTAGGAAGCGATGTTTTTACTGTGATTTTCGGAAACGCCTGGGCAGAAGCAGGAGTTTATACACAAATCCTAGGGCTTTGGGCTTTTGTCTGGTTCATATCATCTCCCCTTGATGGAATATATCTTGTAGCTGAAGAGTATGATTTTGGTTTTTGTTTCAATTTTATTAACTTAGCTACACGTTTTCTTTCACTTATTATTGGTGGTTTGTTTGGAAGCGCACGTCTAGCACTCATTCTGTTTTCAATATCAGGAATTGTGGTGTATGGCTACCTTTGCCTGAAGATGATGTCCTATTCCGGAGTGAAGATTTCAAAAGCCCTAAAAATAGTATTCTCAAATTTTATGCTTTTTGTTCCTGCAGGAATTATCCTTGTTGCCCTGAAAATCAGAGAAACAAACCCGACTCTGCTTGTTGTCTTTTCTGGTGTGATTATCGGCATTTATTACCTGTATATTTTGAAAACCGATACCAATGTTAAAAAAATACTGAAAGAATTTCGAGCCTGATAGATGGCTCAAAAAAATCAAAGTTGCACTGGCACCGTAACGAACTGCGAAGTATTCGAATGAAATAAAAATCTACTTCTTGTTGTGAATGGGTGCATTCTCATTTTTATTCTGAGCTCATCCCAAAACTCAAAACCACTTTCTCTTATCTAAAATTTGGAATAACAAATAAATCTTCTGGTTAGGAAATGTTTCTGAAATTCTTATTGATGCGGAAAAAAAGTTGGTTTTGGGATGAGCTCTCTCAAAACATATTAAAACAATATGAAGTAAATTTACCTGATATCTTGGAAGAGCTGATTTTTCGGAACACAGGTTAAAATTTTTGAAAATAAAAAAGATAATAATTAAAAAGAAAAAATTATGATCAGGTGCCAGAAATAAGCATCGTGTTCAGTTCTTCAGCCAGCGTGACGGCGCCTCTATATCCTGAATAACCTTTTGAGAGTATTACCTGATCATATAACTGGAACGTAAGAGGAAAGATCAATTAACAGCAGGAACTCAGTATGAAATGGAAGATAACTAGCAGTATAATGTTGAAGGAACCTCTCTTAGAGGGGTTCCAGCATCTTTGTTGGCACGAATTCCTGTTTTATGATCCGATTCTTAAGCATAGTACAGAGTCTTTCTGCTCTGGCTCTGTCTGATTGCCTCAGAGATACAGGTATAATTCCTTCAGCCAGCTCTATGGATCCAAGTCTTGCACGGAATACTCCTTCGAAGCAGTGGAGTGTGCAGGTGCCACAGTTAATACAGAGATCTCTGTTGATAATACAGTCATTTGATATTGCTTCTGTGGGACAGGTGCGAATTGCGGCACAATCAGGATGGTGCAGGCATCTGTCTTTTTCGACACGGATAACTTTGTCTGTATCTCTCCAGATATGGCCATAGTTTACTTTTGAGTGTGCAGTACGCCCGTTTACATCTGATACTGGAAGTGGAACATTCTGGTCCAGAATTTTTAATCCTGTGAGTATTTCATCGTCAAGAACGGGTATGGGAACTGCAAGTGAGGTCAGACACTCAGGTCCGTGTGCAGTTTTCATTCCTCCCATCATCGTCGGGTCCATCCCCTTCATATCTGCAAAGGCAGATACATTTGGTTTATCCGGGCTGGCTCTGGTTCCTTTCCCTATAATATATCCAGGAGCTCCGTTTAAAAGGACCCGGGTACCTACACCTATTGACCTGTGAGAGGGATCATTCTGCAGGGGATTTATTTCACCGCATCCTGATACGGTTGTTTCCGTAAAAGGCCCTGTCAGGCCTGTAACTGAGAAAATAGTGCTGATAGTGGATGAGGTAGGGTTTATAAGTGCGTGATAATTTTTAAATGCAAGTCTTGTGGTGATAATTCTGGCATAGTCAATATCATCAAGAGTAAACCTATTCTCATAACGCCTGCCATGCGCCTCTACAAGAACATCAATCTCTTTTCCTTCTACCAGGTCCCGGAAAAGATGTCCTCCTCCATACTTATCATTTGCATGTGAAGTTCCGTTGATAACCAGATCCACAACTCCTAGGCGCTCATTAGGACAGGGACCGGGTTGAGCAGGCACATCATTCAGCCAGATAGCGTGTGCCCTTTCAAAGCTGCATTTTCCTGCAACAGGTACCATCATGACTGCCATTGTTCCTGACATCACGCCAAATGTTCCTGTCGTGACAACATCCACATCGTCAACAGTTACCTTTTGACCTTCACGAACCATGGACTTGAGCTCGGCAGCTGTGAGAATTATAGCTTCTTTGTTTGCAATTTTCTCATTAATCTGTTCAATCGTTTTCATGATATCCCGATCTTTCAGTTTTTATAATATCCTGATATCTTCAAGCCTTACATGAAGTCCAGAAGGCTTTTGAAAACACATATTTACCAGGGCCGTATGTGCAAGACCTATCATGCAGTTGCCAGGCAGGAAGTACTGACGGGTTCCAAAGACAGGAGGTTTCTTTACAGTGCTGGCAATCCCTTCGAAAGCATGCACATGATACGCCTGAACGTCATAGACATCTTCTTTTCTGGCAGCCATGGGCCCTACAGTATGACATTCAATTACACCTGTTATCGGGTTTGCACTGAGAACTCTTAAAGCATGATACACCGGACATCCAGGACCTGCCGGCCGCCCTGTTACGAGATCTCCCTTTTTTATATCCCATTTTTCCACAAGGTCTGCCCTGAAAGGCACTATGAATTTACGTGCTGAAGGCTCATTCGGGAATGGAAGGAGGACAAAGTCATATTCTTTCCCGGTAACGTCTATGCCTGAGAAAGTAGGATTTCTCACCTGAAGCGATATTTTTTCTCGATTTGCAATCTTCTCCGGATACACGGTCTTCTCTATGCTGTAGAAAGGACACATATCTATCTCTATTAATCCGGCTTCGAGCCTGGTAATGAATTCGGAACATGTCTGAGAGCCACAAGCCCCACAGTCTTTACCCGGAGGATTCCATACATTCACCATCAGTCACCTCTGTATAAGGGGTCTGGCATATTCAGTGGCCTGATAACACCAAAATGGTTCTTCCATCCAATCTCTTTTTTCCCGATACATACCGTACACACACCAAGAGGAGGAGCACCTCTGAGCACGATCTGATCAGGCCCTATATCCGGATGCTCGGTAATCCGTCGCATCAGATATCTCAATCCTGTCCCCTGAATTGCATTTGTCTCTACAATGTCAATATTGGAGACAA
>CAZCKG010000032.1:0-14277 GCA_964498825.1 uncultured Methanosarcinales archaeon | reverse complement strand
ATTTGCGGACATCTTAATGAATAAAATGAA
The DNA here is from genome assembly GCA_964498825.1 of uncultured Methanosarcinales archaeon. GTDB lineage: Archaea > Halobacteriota > Methanosarcinia > Methanosarcinales > Methanosarcinaceae > Methanosarcina. The sequence goes on along the minus strand of CAZCKG010000032.1, from coordinate 14,247 downwards.
ACAAAGAATGCATAGGAATAAAAGAAAATAAACAGGGACTTGTGGGGAAGAAGAATCAAAATAAAATGGATAAGACTTAAATAAGGACGAATAAGAATTAAATGCGAATAAATGACAATTAATCCTAATAAATTAGACTCGATAAAATAAACGAACTATTTGCCTTTTTTAATCAATATCTTCTCTTTTTCAAACAGGATAAATCTTTGTTTCAATTGTTTTCCTGTTGATCATTTTTTATATATCTTCAGTAATAATATCTTATGGGATATGTCATAGGAGGAGATTTCATGAAAAGGAAGGCCAAGGCAGTTAATACTGAAGCTAATTGGCAAGACTACTCAGCATCATTGCTTAAGGGGTTTCAAGATCTTAACTCCTGTTCTCCGTATTTCTTTTATGCTTCTACTCCGAATGTCCCCTATCTTGACCTTGGGATTTATCGTGAGTCCAGGGTTAAGTCTCTCATAAAGGCACAAAGTAAGGATATGTACCGGTTGCTTGAGAAGGTATGTTTTGACGGAAAATACTACAGGATAAAATGTATAAATTCGGGGAATCGGGAGTACTGCTGGGACCTTGCAATCAAAGTTCAGTTTTTCGGGAAAATGCAGGGCATGGTTCTTTATCCCAGGCGCCTGGTTTCTCAGAAAGAAAAAAGGGTCGTTTACAGGTCTGTAATTCTGGTAAATCCCTACCAGCTCTGGGATGAGGCTCTTGTAAACAGATTCTGGAACTTACAGGAAAGAGTTGAATTCCTGATAGCCAGAATCCTTTTTCATGAATGCATTCATCTTATGATCTCTCTTGGAAATATTCTACCTTCATGTTTCGGGAATACGGACATTTATCTTGAGTTCAAAAAAATGCTTGAGATTTCCAGCTCAAAAAAAGTTTCTTCCGAACTTCATGAGGTGCAGTTCCGCCTCTGGAACCTTGTCCTCTTTGGAGCTTCAGGTTCCGAAAGTGAGCAAACTCTGCTCGAAAGGGTCCAGGAAATCTACGAATTTCTTATTAACGAGAAGTACAGTAACCAGAAAACGGGAAATACTTTTCATGCTTTGCCTGATAATGAAAAACTGGCCAGAAAATATTCATGGATAGCGGCTGTCAAAGCCGGAGGAGATGTTCAGGTCAGCAAAAAAGTGTGGCAGGTTGAAACCCGCAGGCTAAGTATAGCATTAAGAAAGCTGTATAATGTGATTGATGAGCAACTCGATAATTGAGCATCCCGAAGTCTTTTAACTCTCTTTTTGCCTTTTCTCTCCTTTTTTGGCTGAACCTTATTTTTCTAGGATTTTTATTATCTCCATTATATCAGGAAGCTCATGCCCGGGGTATTTTTTGAAGAATAAAACTTTCTGTCCCTCATCAATAATTATATTAGCCCTTTCGGAGACTCCTTCCTTTTCCTTGAATATTCCATATGTTCTGGCAAGTTCTCCATGTGGCCAGAAATCTGAAAGCAGCCTGATGTGTGTAATCCCAAGTTCCCTTGCCCAGGCTCTTTTTGATGGTATGGGGTCCACACTTACTCCGAAGACTACAGTGTTCAGTCCGGTAAACAATTCATGGTTTTCCTCAAGGGATTTCATCTGTTCTGCACAGACATTGGTCCAGGCCAGAGGGTGGAATGATAAAAGCACTTTCTTTCCGCTGAAGTCGTAGAGATTCACTTCTTTATGCTTATGATCTCTTAACTTGAAATCTTGAATTTTATCCCCTATTTTCATCTCATTCATTATAAAGCCCCCAATTTGATGAAAACTTCCAGCTTGATAAATATTACCAATTTAATAAAAATTTTCAGTTTATAAAACCATAATCTGTAGAACATTTGTGTAACTTAGCTTCAGAAAGTCGAAAGAAAGTACGTAAAAGTATATATGTTATCAATAGTACGTAGAAGTATACAGGTTCATTCAAATCAAATTTGATATGAATATTTGTTCTTGAGGATATAGAGAGCCAAAATTTCCTTTATTTTTTGCCTAGAGATCTTCTGATTGCCAGAATGTAGATTTTTTGATATATGCCTCAATCCTCTTCTCATTCCACACACCTTCCATTCGGGACAAGTTTGAAGCACGGTCTGCAAATTTCAGAGCAATCCCTCTTATAGAGTGCAAGTGAGGGAAGTACCAGCCTGTATCATCGGCTCGCCGTTCATGAGTTACTTCCTGAATGAGGTCAGCTATCTCAGCACCGAATTCATCGGCCAGAATTTCATATGTTACGTCGGTATCTTCTAATGTATCATGCAGTAGAGCTGCTGCCTGTAGTGCAAAGTCAAAAGGATATAGTATTTTGATCATTTCAAAGACCTGCCAGCAGTGGGTCATAAAATAGTCTTTTCCAGCATCGTCAAGCTCTCCAGCGTGTGCTTTTGCACCGAATACGATGGCTTTACTTACTTTTGTACTCATATTGTCCACTTCTTCCATTTTTCTTATAAACGATATTTGTCAAGAGATAATGCTAATCTATATCCTTTTTAGGATAGAAAAGTATATTCAAAATTCGATTTCTTATTAATTATTCAAAAAAATAATCCCATAATAAAAATCTTCTTGTTTACGCCGTAAATAGAAACAGACATGTTTTTGAATAGTGGCTTCCCTTCTCACAAATTATTAGTAAAGAAGGAATCTTAAATTGTCTGTAGTCCTTTTTATTATTATACTCCAGCAGACTAGTTTTTCCATATTTTTTCAAAAAATCCCGCTTTTCACCACTCCTGAAATCTTTAAAAATCTATAATATACAGTGTTTGGAACTCCATAACATCTTAGCAACGATTTTCATTGATAGCCTGTATTTTAGAAACATCCAGATTGTTGTTTACGATGTAAAATTTAAACAAAATCGAAAGAGTTATTTACACCAGCCATTAAGAACATGCTGATAAAGATAAAATAAATTCTAAATAATAGAGCTTGGACTTGGTTAATTATTTATGTTGCCAGATGATTTTGGGTATTGCCTTTTATATGCAGGCATTTTTATTGTATTCGCTTTAATACCTCTTGTATTAAACTTTCGGGATAAATATTATCCTGAAAGATTTACATTTCGATCTTTGCTTTTCCTGATCGGGGAAAGTGGGATAATTTATTGTTTAGCTAAGGCATGGTCAGTTATCCCTCCAGAAGGTTTCTGGTATTACCTTAAATTCGCTGGATTTTGTTTTGTACTCGCTTTAATACCTGTTGTAAATTTTTTCGCATTAACTCCTGAAAATGTACATACTAAAAGACCTCCTTATGATTTTTTGATTAATGGCATTCTATTTTTGTTTTTCCCGATATGGGCAATTTATTCTGTAGGTAAAGCATGGTTTTCTATCCCACCAGAAGGTTTCTGGTATTATCTTGTATTCTCCGAAATTTCGGCTATAATCGCTTTAATATATATCGTATATCTCAAATTAAATACTGGGGATAAATATGATAGAAAATCAACTCGTATTTATTTGATAAGTAGAAGTCCATTTTTTGTTTTGATGATTTTGACAATTTATTTTTTAGCAAAAGCAATGTCATTTATTCCGCCAGAGATATTCTATGGGCTAGTCTTTGTGTTGATTGTTCTCTTCGGTTCTATTCAAAGCTCAAGTAAACAGAATTAGTTTACTAAAAATATGCCGAACTTAAACCATAGTCGTCCTTCTCTATACGGTTGATGTTTTCATGATTCATTTTCCAAAGGTAGAAGTGCATACGCTTTGTGAATCAAAGTATGTCTGTCGTGACCTAATCACTTTATTGAATCGCAAAAAAGACATAATGTGACACTAAAAATGTTTGGAGATTACTTCCACCAACTAATAGTTCACGACCAATCTTTTACTGAGATTCAAATTATAGAAACCCTTATCCACTTCTCGACACTCCGCGAAAAGAGGGCACTAGACAAAAAAATTTAGATAGCCGCCGGGGGGACTTGAACCCCCGACCTGCTGATTACGAATCAGCCGCTATACCGCTAAGCCACGACGGCAAATAGAAAAACAGAAAATAAGCAGACTTAAAATAACGATCAAGAATTTAATTATTTCGCTCGTCAAGAATCTTTTAGCACTTTTGGATCTTAAGTAACTCTGGTCTCAATACATATATTATACTGGTGAGGGGCATAAGAGCGAACCACCCTTTTCTCCAGAACTTCCAGCTTTCTTCCCGCTTTTTTCGCGGCTCCGGTTATGAGTTCAATAGAACTTTCGAAAAGATCATCTTCAGGAGTTATTCCATAATAATGGATAATTCCCCCAGGCTTTGCAAGGAGAACAGCAGAATCCAGAAACTCGTGGGCGCTGTGAGGAAGGTTCATGATAACATGATCGGCAACACCTGCAAACTTTTTTGCTTCTTCTCTGGCATCGCCTTCGATTGCCTCAATATTTTTTACAGAATTAAGCACTATATTTTCTTTCAGGTAGTAAACTGCATCAGGATTTTTATCAATTGCTATAACTTTTGAGGGCTTTTTACTTTTTGCAATCAAGATACTATAAGGACCAACACCTGCAAACATATCTACAACAGTGTCTCCTTCCCTGACCCAGGAGAGAATTCTTGAGCGTTCTGTGGAAAGGCGGGGAGTGAAATAAGCCTTTGAAAGGTCAACTTTGTAGCGGCAGCCATATTCTCTATGAATGGTTTCTGTCTTGGGCTCGCCTGCTACAACCTCAAACTCTCGAATTCTGAATTCTCCAATTACAGGAGTAAGAGGCCTGAGTACGGTTTTTATGTTTGTCTGGGTTCGGAGGAGGACATCGGCAATTCTTAAAGCTTTCTGCTTATCAAGATCAGGATCTTCCAGCAGAGCAATATCTCCTACAACTTCATAGGCAGGGCTGAAACCAAGCAGGTCTTCTGGGACAGGTTTTTTCTCCTGGAGCTCAAAATCGTATTTGGTAAGTTCAATCTCTTCGGGAAAACTCTCCAGCTCAGCAGATGCAGGTTCTCTGGTTAAGGGCAGGTAAAGAAATGTTTCATCTGCAGCTATTTTTACGGAGTTATCAAGAATTTCAAACTCAAGGAGAATTCTTCTTACAGGTTCTCCTTTCTTTTTAAGGACTTTTATACACTGCCGTTCCATAACAAATCGACCTTTTGGAAGCCTAAGGTTATCCTTCTATTAATAAGCTCTCTCAAAATTTGTCCGATATTTGTTCAACAATTTCTCTACTATTTATCCTGTTACTTTTTAAATAATATGCGAATACAACTGGACTTTGAGGGATGCTAAAATTGGTAATTTGAATGAGTATTAACCAGCTCAGGAAAATCTCGCTTGGATTGCAGGTCTCAACCCTGTTGACATATATGCTTGGATTTATTGCACTGAAGCTAAGCGGTTCAAAGAAAAAAGGAAGCCTTAAACATGGGAATAGCTTTCAGGAACGGTGGAATTCAGGACAACTGAATTGAATGATTATAATTAAGCATGAAATAAATCCCAAAAATTACTAGAAATACCCCGCAGGTGTAGAGAATATATTTATGCATTTTTTGGGAGAGCAGGCTTTTCCCACGGCCAAATGATCTGGACACGACAGTAAACCAGCTAAGATCTGCGGTCCAGTGTCCGAACATGTAAGCCATTGCAAATATAATTCCCAGTTCATACTCCTTAAGTACAAGGGCACCTCCCGCAGTCAGCCACCAGATCCAGAAATAGGGGTTTGAAACTGAAGTAACGAGACCTATCACGGTAGGGCTGGAAATCAGGCCTGAGCCTGACGAATCCTGAGAAATCTTTACAGAAGAATCACCGGCTCTGGCATCTTTTAAGGTAAGAACTCCGAAGATCAAAAGTGAGAGCCCTCCTATAAGGAAAATTGCGGAAGTCATACCATTGTCAACAAGTGAAGCGGCCCCTAGCAGAATCAGAATATAGAGCAAAACCTCCACGATTATATGACCTAATACGACCTGCGGACCTGCAAGCCAGCCTTTTTTCAGGGAAATTTCTATAGTTGCAAAAAGCATAGGTCCTGGGACGAGTGCGCCTGTTAGCCCTATAGAGAATCCTAATAGAAGAGCTTTCAAAATTTCAATTGTTATCATTATAGATCAAAAACTTTTTAAAATTTCTAGGTTTTTTTGAAAATAAACCTCCACACAAAAGATCATATAAATACAACAGCTACCCAGTAAATACAACAAATAGAAAAAATAGAGCATTTCTCTATAACTAGAGAAAAATCTTGTCAAAAGAAAAATGAGGAAGAATTTAAAGGATAATCTCAATATCCAGTTCTTCTGCAAGCTCTTTGTACCTGTTCCGGATAGTAACTTCAGTAACTCCGGCAACATCTGCAACTTCTCTTTGAGTCCGCCTTTCGCCGCATAAAATGGATGCAATATAGATTGCAGCCGCAGCGACTCCTGTAGGACCTCTCCCGCTTGTGAGTTCTTTTTCGGAAGCCTGCCTGAGGATTTCGACACTCTTTGACTGTACTTCTCCTTTCAGATTAAGACCTGAACAGAACCTGGGAACATAGTCAATTGGGGAGGTTGGCATAAGCTTTAATGCAAGTTCCCTGGAAATAAAACGATAAGTTCTTCCTATTTCTTTCCGGCTGACTCTGGATACTTCTTCTATCTCATCAAGAGTCCTTGGTACACTGCACTGGCGACAAGCAGCATACAGAGCAGCTGCAGCCACACCTTCAATGCTTCTTCCACGGATAAGGTTCTTGTCCACAGCTTTCCTGTAAACGACAGCAGCTGTTTCCCTGACTGTTCTCGGAAGACCCAGAGCAGAAGCCATTCTGTCAAGTTCGGAAAGAGCAAAAGCAAGGTTTCTTTCAGTTGCGTTACTTACACGAATTCTACGCTGCCATTTTCTTAAACGGTAGAGCTGGGCACGATTTTTGGAGGAAATAGATTTTCCGTAGGAGTCACGATTTCTCCAATCTATCATTGTAGAAAGCCCTTTGTCATGAATTGTATATGTCATGGGCGCACCCACACGGGAACGCTTCATGCGCTGATCGTGATCGAAAGCTCGCCATTCAGGTCCTTCATCCACAAAATCGGCATCAACGACAAGTCCGCAGTCACCGCATACAAGTTCGGCCCGCTCGTAGTCGTGAACAAGGTTCCTGCTACCGCACTCAGGACACACGGCCTTTTCGTTCTCAAAACTTTGCTCTTTTTGCTTCTCTTTGCGAGCTTTGATCATGGCACGTATTTTTTCCCTTTCAAGAGTGTCCGAATAGCGAACTCTTTCGACTTCTACCATATTTATATCACCTTAGATGTTGACATAAAGTCTTTATGATTCTCTGTCATCCAGAACCTGTACCACTTAAGAACATAATATATATAAAAAAGGGGACACGAAAACATTACGGCTATAACTAGCACAAAACATATAAACCAGTTAATATTAAACCATAACAAAGAATTCATATCTGTATCGAACTTCAGAGATTTCACCGAATATAGACCCTTTCATTGATCATAACCCGAAATTCTGAATCCGAAATTCGTTTGAGGCCCTTCACTAAAAAGTATGGATGGTTTACAGGTCCAAATACACTGACAATTGTACCAACCCGGTTCAGGGCTTTATCCACGACAATCGAATTCAACTTTGGAATATTACTTGAGACGTTATCGGATTTGATCTCATCCCCTATAATTATCAGGTTTTTGACGCCTGATCTGTGCAGTACTGTACCGAGTCGTTTCATATAAGCCACGAATAATAATAGCTATGCTTCTGGTTCAGGGCAAAAATAGCCCTACATTTTTTACGAGCCAGACTGTCAGCCTTTAATAAGAAAGCATATTGTAGACTGAAAAGCATATCTAGTCTACGCTCATATTATTTAAAGATATCGCAAGACCTATATTACACGAAACTTTCAAATAAAAATAAGAAGATAAGGTAAAATAGAGGGGGAAGTAAACCACAAGCTTATATATTAAATAAACGTTGTTGGCAACAATCAGACCAGAAATCTGATTGTACAATTATACAATTATATAGACACCTAACTCCGATTAATGATCTCGTTCCAGGGAGGAGACTCATTGTCCAAGTTCGTATATTTTTTTGGAAAGGATGTAACTGATGGTAAAAGTAGTATGAAAGACCTGCTTGGAGGTAAGGGTGCAAATCTCGCCGAGATGGCAAATCTCGGAATTCCCGTACCACCTGGCTTTACAATAACGACCGAAGTTTGTGTACTTTATTTAAAAGATGGAAAATATTCTGAAGAAGTGCTCAAACAGGTAAAAGAAGCAATTGATAAGCTCGAGGCCTTAAATATCAAAAAATTGGGAGATCCAGATGATCCTCTTCTTGTTTCTGTAAGATCTGGAGCCCGGGTGTCCATGCCGGGGATGATGGACACTGTCCTTAATCTGGGGCTCACGGATAAATCCGTAATCGGACTCGCAAACAAGGTCGAAGATGAAAGATTCGCTTATGATTGCTACCGCAGATTTATCTCCATGTTTGGAGATGTTGTGCTGGGAATTGACTTTGACAAATTCGAGTCTCTAATTGAAGACAAGAAAAAAGAAATGAAAGTCAAATCCGATGCAGATCTCGATGCGAAATCTTTAAAAAATTTGGCTGAAAGGTTCAAAGAAGTAATCAAACTCGAAAAAGGGTTTGAGTTCCCCCAGGACCCGAAAATCCAGCTTCAGATGGCGATTAATGCTGTTTTTGATTCTTGGAATAATCCGAGAGCCATCACATATAGAAAGCTCAACGAAATCGATGACAGCTGGGGCACAGCCGTCAATGTGCAGACCATGGTTTACGGGAACAGAGGAAACACCTCCGGCACAGGAGTTGCTTTTACAAGAAACCCGTCTACAGGGGAAAAGAAGTTCTTTGGAGAATACCTTATCAATGCCCAGGGCGAAGATGTGGTTGCCGGTATCCGGACTCCAGACTTCATTGACACCCTCGGAAATAAGATTCCTGATGCCTACAAACAGCTTGTAGATATCTGTCAGAGGCTTGAAGCTCACTTCAAGGACATGCAGGACATAGAGTTTACCATTCAGGAAGGAAAACTCTACATGCTCCAGACAAGGACAGGTAAGCGAACAGCTGCCGCAGCCGTTAAGATTGCAACGGACATGGTCGCAGAAGGGCTTATTGATAAAGACACAGCAGTCACAAGGGTAAAAGCAGAACATATTGACCAGCTCCTGCACCCGAGAATTGACCCCAAAGCAAAGTTTGAAATAGTGGCAAGAGGGCTTCCGGCATCTCCGGGCGCTGCTGTAGGAAAAGTCGTATTTACTGCCGAGGCAGCCGAGGAAATGGCCGAGTTAGGAGAAAAAACTATTCTCGTCCGAACCGAGACCTCTCCTGAAGATATAGGAGGTATGGCAGCTGCTCAGGGAGTTCTTACCGTACGCGGAGGAATGACCTCTCATGCAGCAGTCGTTGGTAGAGGCATGGGTAAGCCCTGTGTAGTAGGCTGCGGAGAAATCTCAATCGACATGAAGAACGGCCTCTTCATGGTAAATGGTCAAACTGTTAAGGAACACGACTATATCTCCATTGATGGAAGCTTAGGTAGTGTTATCCTCGGGAAAGTAGATCTTATAGATGCCGAAATTAATGATGATCTGAAGCGCCTTCTCATCTGGGCTGATGCAATCAGAACTCTCGGAGTAAGAACGAATGCAGATAATCCGGCAGATGCAGCCCTGGCCCGTGAACTTGGTGCAGAAGGCATCGGACTCTGCAGAACAGAACACATGTTCTTTGGAGAAGACAGAATTCCTGCAGTAAGGGAAATGATTATGGCAGAGGACGAAAAGTCCAGGAAGAAAGCTCTCAAGAAACTGCTCCCTATGCAGAAGGAAGACTTCCTTGGCATCTTCCGCAGTATGGAAGGCCTACCAGTAACTATCAGGTTGCTTGACCCTCCTCTCCACGAGTTCCTTCCTGACAAGGAAGAACTGGATGCAAAGCTCAGGGAACTTGAAGCTTCCGGAGACTGCGGAAAGATCGACGAGGTAAAGAAGATCATCCAGCGTGTTGTTTCCCTTAAGGAACTCAATCCTATGCTTGGCCACAGAGGATGCAGGCTTGGAATCACCTATCCAGAGATCTATAACATGCAGGTACGCGCAATCATGGAAGCAGCCTGTGAGCTCTCTGCCGAGGGAGTAAAGGTTGTTCCTGAAATCATGATTCCGCTTGTAGGTCTTGTAAAAGAGCTGACCCTTACCAGAGAAGAAGTTTGCAAGATGGCTGAGACGGTTATGGCTGAAAAAGGCATCAAGATCGATTATCATGTAGGGACCATGATCGAACTGCCAAGAGCCGCAATCGTTGCGGATCAGATCGCCCGGGAAGCCGATTTCTTCTCCTTTGGTACAAACGACCTGACCCAGACAACCTTTGGATTCAGCCGTGACGACGTGTCCAAATTTGTACCTATCTACCAGAAGGCAGGTATCATTGAACACGACCCATTCGCAGTCCTCGATCAGGAGGGCGTTGGCGAGATAATGAAGATCGGAATTCAAAAAGGACGTTCTGTCAAACCAAAACTCAAAATGGGTATCTGTGGAGAACATGGTGGAGAGCCAAGGTCAATCCACTTTGCTCATGAAATAGGACTCAATTATGTGAGCTGCTCCCCTTACAGAGTGCCAATAGCAAGGCTTGTGGCTGCACAGAGCACACTTGAATCCAAAAACGCTAAATAAAATTCTAGTAAATCTTAATTCAAACTATTCAAACTAGGCAGGATGAAAATCCTGCCTATACTTCCTCTTTTTTCTAAAACTTGTTATTAAGAGTAAACTCTACGAATTTTTGAAAAACAATTTGAGATAGACACTTTAGTCTAAATCAGAGACAGACACTTTAATTTAAGACGGCTAGTCCTGACTTGTGAGCAGCAGCTCTAAATGTGGAGCTGTTTTACAAAATATGTATAGCAGGTATTACAATAAATTCTTTAGAAAAGAAAGGAATTAAGGATTATTGCAGCTTCAATCAGCTACAATTCCCTGAAATTATTCTTTTCAGTTCCAGATTCTTAATTAATAGTTCCTTGCAATCATATAGTCTGCAATCTGAAGAAGTAAATCCTTTTCAGGACAGTCTACCAGAGCATCCAGCTTTGCCTTACCTTCGTTAATGTATGATATTGCAAGATTCTTTACGTAATCAATGGATCCGCATTCTGTCAGAATCTGGACTGCTTCTTCGGTTTCTTTCAGAGTAGCTTCTCCTTTTCCGAAAATATCCAGTTTTACACCTTTCCCGAAAGCGTCAATTACAATAAGGGTATGTTTTCCTTCCATAAGGTCACTGCCTCTTATTTTTCCAAGTACTTCCTGTGGAGTGATCATATCCAGAACGTCATCATACATCTGGAAGCCGATCCCTATAAGGCGTCCGTACTCTGATAAAGCTTCAGCAACCTCATCAGAGGCTCCCCCCAGGAGGGCTCCTATCTTGGCTGCAGCTGCGTAGAGAACTGAGGTCTTTTTCTCTACCATCTCGATGTATTCGGATTCAGTGACTCTGTCTCTTTTTTCAAAATCCATATCAAGCCACTGCCCTTCACAGATTTCAGTACAGGTCTTTGAGAGCACATCCATGCACTTTAAAATTCTCACTGGTTCGTTTTCAACTTTTGACAGGATCTCGAAAGCCTTGGAGTAAAGAGTATCTCCTGCAAGAATTGCGCCTGCTTCTCCCCATATCATATGGACTGCAGGCCTGCCTCTACGGATATCATCTTTGTCCATAATGTCGTCATGTATCAGAGTGAAATTATGGACAAGTTCTACGGCCACTGCTGCAGGCAAAACAGATTTGAGATCGGAACCTACAGATTCAGCCGCCAGAATAAGGACTGCCGGACGGAGGCGTTTTCCTCCGGCATCCACAAGGTAACGAGAAGCTTTGTAAAGTTCCTCGGGACGAGTTACGGGAAGCATCTCATTAATTGCAGCATCAACATGGACACTTCTTTTTTTGATCTCATCTATAAGAGTCATAAACACCACAAGAATACGGATATACAATTATTCTTCTATATATAACACTTCACCGTTTCTGAGGAGGTGTACTGTGTCTCCAAGTACATACCCGGCATCTTCAGCCATCTCGATGTAGTGTCCGTGCATCTCCAGGTCTCCATGGGCAGGAATTACGTGTTCGGGATTTACCATACGCAGGAGTTCCCAGTGGTCTTCTCTGTATGCGTGTCCTGATACATGCACGTTGTCGTAGATCCTTGCACCCCGCATCCTGAGTTTGGTCTCAAGAGCATAACGGTTGGCCTGAGTCATTGGGCTTGGGATTACATTTGCAGAGAAAATAACCCTGTCTCCGGGATCTATGGTATACGGAGTTTCCCCGTTTGAAACTCGCACAAGAATCGAACCTGGCTCACCCTGGTGCCCGGTAACTATTGGGAGGTATTTGTTCTTTCCTTCCTGCATAATACGTTTGAAAATCCGGTCAACGTCTTTCCTCTGGCCGTACATCTCAACATTGGAAGGCAGCTCTAGATATCCAAGATCTCTTGCAGCCGCAACATAGCGTTCCATTGAACGGCCCATAAGTACAGGGATTCTGCCCATCTCGCCAGCTGCTTCAATAATCGCTTTCAGCCTGGGGATATGGGAAGCAAAAGTGGTAATTATCATTCCTACTTCGGACTCTTCAGTTCCGAGAAGTACATCCCTTACCATATCCTTTGCGATCTGTTCAGAAGGAGTTTTCCCTGAGCGTCCGGCATTTGTGCTCTCTACAATCATTGCAATGACTCCTTCCTTACCAAGGGCTTTAAGGCGTGCAAAGTCCGGAGCTTCACCCATTGTCGGAGTCCTGTCCAGTTTGAAATCACAGGCGTAAAGAACTGCTCCAACCGGAGTGTGAACAGCTGCGAGGACACAATCAATGATACTGTGCTGGACGCGGATGAATTCAATGGAAATGTCCTCTGTAACCTGGTAAGTCCCACCTGCATTCAAGGGAATAACCCTGTTGCAAACCTCAAACTTGCGTTCGGCCTCTATCTGCTGTTTAATCAGGGCCGATGTATATGGTGTAGCAATAATTGGAGCATTATACCTGTGAGCAAGTTTCGGAATTGCACCTATATGGTCAAGGTGCCCGTGAGTACAGACAATTGCCCGAACAGTTCCATTAATTTCTTTCATGATAGTATCATCAGGAATTGCTCCCATCTCGATCAGTTCAAGAGAGTGCATTTTGTCAATTTCGACATCTTCATGAATCTGAACTCTATCGAGCCGAAGCCCCATGTCCAGAATTATAATATCTTCACCTATGATAACGGCAGTCATGTTGCGGCCCATCTCGTTATAGCCGCCGACTGCAACAATTCCTATTTCAGTCATATTTTTTAAACCTCTTACTTTAATTTTTATCCTTGTGAAACCGAAACCTCAGAATACAGATCCGGGAACGGTCTTGAATCAATGACCATGAGTGTAAACAGTACAATAAGTAAATATAGAATCAGTAGTAGAACAGCTACTTCTTAACTCCTTCCTCTGAGAAAAGAAGGACATTCTTGAGTGAACTGGATCAGGATGCAATTTCTTACAGAAGAATACTACTTCAAATATATATTAGTTTCTTTATACAAATAACTCGGCGCCAGCTATGAATTCCAATAATTATTATTGGTTCTTTTCCTTTTGACCAATACAAGGGACTTCTCCTCCAATCGGATCATCTAAACTCCGACTGTAAACTCAATTAACAAGCGTCTCAACAAGCGCCTCCGGCGTATTCTTCTCTTACAGATTTATTCTCTCTTAATTGCTGATCTCCAGTAAACTCAATGAAGTAAAATTTCTACCTTCAATATGCTTTGATAACTGATTCTTTTATTCCAATTGACTCTTCTGGGAATTTTAGTGTTTTACTTTGTTGCAATTGATCTCTATTACTTTACTAAATTCCTATTCACTAAATTCATTTTTTTCTTGAATATACTTAAGAATCCTTAACTGAATGATCTCTTGTGTGATAAATTTCGTAACTAACCTTGATCTAATAGGAGTGACTTGCATTGAATGATCTTACAAATAACATAAGATAATTATTGAATTAATTTTCATATGAATCCCTATTTGCAGAAAGACAATTCTGCTAATTTTGGTCAGATGATAGTAAATCTTCAATATAATTGTTTTCAACAATTCTGTGAACATTACTTCATTTTATGTATAAATATTGTTATGGGCTAAGCTTTTATTAAAT